>NZ_LGRO01000001.1:3000000-3195503 GCF_001280565.1 Sulfobacillus thermosulfidooxidans
CTAAAGTTCGCACGACGTATATAAGACTCCATAAGATATAGGGTATGCCAATAACGGGATAACGCTTACGGAAAAATTTTTGCCATGAAGTGGGCCGATTCAACATGGCTTGAGTTAAAACCAGGCCAGTAATCGCCATAAACACTTCCCGGGTAAAATGCAACAGGGTGAGCACATAGGCACTGGTGAGGGTGCGTCCTTCGCTGGTAAACCAGGTCGCATGGACCATGATCACGCCTAATATTGTCAAAGCCCGGACCATATCAACCGCCATTAACCGCTGAGATTTCATGCATGCTGCCCTTCTTTCACCAGCATCCGGCGCTGAATTTTTCCCGTGGCATTTTTCGGTAAGGCTTCCACAAAATGATAGGCCACAGGACGCTTGTAAGGACTTAAATGCTTGGTCGATAACTCTCTGAGGGTCTCTTCAATGTCCGGATCAGATGACACAATATAGGCTATAGGTTCTTCCCCCAAAATGGGATGGGGACGTCCTACCACGACACATTCTTGTACGCGCTTGTCCTTTTGAAGAACTTCTTCCACTTCACGGGGGAAAATGCTCTCGCCTCCCCGCTTAATAACGTCTTTGACACGCCCATCAAGATATAAATACCCTTCCTTATCAAAATGCCCGAGATCACCTGTGTGATACCATCCCCCTGTCATTTCGGACAAGGCCCAGGCATTCATAGGAAGGTGAGAACGGATTACGGGTCCTCCCTTAATCCATACTTCAGAATTAATCAAGCGCACCATAATATTTCGGGGGCGTCCCACGGAGCCGGCAGGACCTCTTTGGCCTAAAGGGTCTGTGTTGACCGTTATGGGACCGCAAGCTTCTGTCATGCCATAGCTTTCGATGACAGGCACTCCAAATTGCTCTTCAATGCGTTCTAAAAGAACATGACCTAAAGGTGCGGAAGCTGAGCGAATAAAGCGGATAGACCCATGGGGGCCCGTGCCGGTGAGGGGGAGTTCATGGGCCTGGTGAGATAATATTGTTAAAATCGCGGGCACGGCATTGATCCAGTTTGCGTCCTGTTTTTGAACCGTGTTCCAGAAGGTTTGCCGGTTAAACGGATCTAAAATGATAGTGCCTCCGGCTAAAAAGGTGGAAAACAGCGCGATCACGGGTGCATTGACATGAAAGAGGGGAAGGGGGGAATATCCGCGGGAGTGTTCCGTTAACTGATGGGTCATTTTAACGGTGAGCGCCTGTTCCCATAATTGGTCTTGTGCCAATCCTACTGTTTTGGGCTGGCCAGTCGAGCCAGAAGTAAAGAGAATCATCCCGCTAAAATTTTCTTGCCATGGTGCGTCACTTTCTGGGGTATGTGATTCTAATATCCAACCGGGACTTTTCCCGCTGCCATGATTATCATGGAGCCAGATCCCACAGTGGGCTTCTTTCAGCTGACGCTGCCATTCTTCACGAGGCGCTTTAGGATTTAATGGAACAACCGCTAAGTCCCAAGCTAATAAGGCTAAGAGCCCGATAGCAAAATAGCAGGGTGAGAAGCTGCTAAGACCGACGGCTTGGAAAGACCGGATGCGATGGTGTTGTAAGAGGCGGTGAATCCGTTCGATTTCAAACCATACATGTTCATAGGTATATGTCGTGTCGTCACAGATTAAAAACGGATGGGTTAAATCAGGCAACGCATTCCACCTGCGTACTGCCCGGTTATTTCGCGTCATATTCGTGCTCCCTCTTAGGTTTTTTCTGACTTAAGGCTTTTTAGGCTTATATTTTTGAAACGGCGTGTTTCTTACCCGAGCGCAACGAACCGGGTTTCTTTGGCCCATAAGCTTAAAGCCAATGTGCCTAGCCACGTGACGAGTGCGGTAAAAATTAAGGTGCCTTGAATTCCTGACGAACTGAGCGCTTGCTCTAAGATAAAAGGAGCCAGGGCCCCGCCCAAGAGTCTAGCGACGGCCTCAGCAGCTCCCACTCCTTTGGCTCGAATGGCGGTGGGATATTGCTCCGCGGTAAAGATTTTCATCGCGGGATCGACGGCAATTCCAAAAAACGACAGAGCCATACCCGCCATGATAATTTCGGAGTACTGGTGAAGATGACTGAAGAGCAAGGCAAAGAACCCGGCTAAAAGGGTAAAGCTAATTAACAGGGGTTTACGTCCAATGCGTTCGACGAGCCATGATTCGATGAGTTTTCCGGGAATGGATGCGGCCATAATGAGGCTGGCAAATAACAAGGCCTGGTGTGCACTAAATCCTTCTTTTATTAATAAGGAGGGCATAAAATTCATAATCACATAAAACAGCAGCAGCACAGCAGGAAAAGCAATCCAGAGCATGGCAGTTTGCCGTCTGAAAGTTTTAGACCACAGTTTTTTGGAGGATGTGATGACAGTAGACCGTGCTTGTGAGAGCCAAATGGGTGATTCTGGCACAAAACGCATGATCGCAATCAAAATCAGATAGCCTGTTGCGCCGAAATAAAACATCTGGCGCCACCCGCTGGGACCTCCATAAGGAATGATCCACGATGCCAGAAAGGGGCTGGTGAAATAGCCAATAGATAAAAAGGCGTCCAAAATGCCCGCGGACCGACCACGCGCATGAGAAGGCGCCAATTCGGCAAAAAGAGTATAGGGGATAGGAAATGTTGCTCCAAGTCCCAGACCCGCTAAAAAGCGCAATACAACAAACATCGTCCAGTTGTCTGATAAACCGGTGATGACGGTGAGTGTCGTGTAATAGGCCAACGCCATTTGCAAAATGGTCTTGCGTCCAAATTTATCCGCTAAAATGCCAGCGGGGAATACCCCCAAGGCGACTCCCAGTGTCGGCGCAGAGACGACGACACTGCTTTGCCAGGCACTGAGGTGCCACTGAGCTTTTAACGATGGCAAAACTGTTCCGGTTAATCCAATGTCATAGGCTTCAATGAGCCAGACCATCGCGACTAACAATAATAACCCCCATAAGCGCCACGACAGTTGGCGTGGACGATTGTTATTCTCTGCAGCAATCACCAGACACGGCTCCTTTTCGGTGTTATCCTTTTTATCCTAAAGACGGGAAAACGAGCGTTTGGTAATCAGGACCGAAAAAATTTTTTTCAAATGATGTGTAACAATCCATAATGCTTCCAGCTCAGTTGACGGCCTTATTTAGGTCACGACGTTTTTCTTATAGAGTGGGACATGGTTAAAATTACTGCTTTTCATACCTAAGCGAGTTGCTACAATGAAAGGCGTGAATAAGACCGGCATGGATAATTGCTAGGGATCAAGGGAAATGAGCAAGGAGGAATAACTGTTGAGTGAGCGTAACGGATCGGATCAGCCCTTATGTCCCCAATGCCATAAGGTGGTACGAACGGAGGACCATTTTTGTCGGTACTGCGGTTATAAACTGACAAAACCGGTTGCGACGTCCTCACGGAGCGGGCGAGGGGTGAAGCGTCTTCCCCGCTGGCCATTTGCATTGATGGGGATTGCATTAGGTGTGGCCGCTGCCATAATGATTGGCAATCAGACCCAAAAGGTCGCCACTACCGGCTCTTTCAAAAAGCCTTCTTTGTCTCATCAGCATTTTTCGCCACCCGTGTCTCAATCATCTCCGTCTCCCTCTTCATCTCCGTCGTCGCCATCGCCTTCTTCTCCCAGTCCAAGTCCCTCACCGAGCCCCTCTCAGGGCCCTTCTTTGAGCCCGAGCCCGTCTCCCAGTCCAAGTCCGAGTCCATCGGGACAACCATCGTCCCAGCCATCCGGGAATTTTGTTAGTGTTCAACGTGTATATCATGGCACCACATTAGGATTGAACCTTCCCAAGACGCTCGATACGGTGGAGATATCTAGTCCCGGGGCTTGGCAATGGGGAAATCAGAAAGGCCAGGTCAGTTTAGATGTGGTCGCGCACAAACCGGCCGGAATTTCTGAGGCGTTAGGTCCTAGCACTTTTGGCACACCTATTATGTCTGAGGGGCACCGAGTTGCTCAAACCATTTATGTTAAATGGCCAGGACAGGGATGGGTGGAAGTGTCCATGCAGGTGCCCCAAAAACATGAAGTATGGCTATCAACGATCGCGCAAAGTATTCACATCGGATAATGACTTGGTGGTGTGAAGGACGAGAGTATTCAGTTAGCCAATAAGAGCCTTAAAACCAGACACTCTTATTCGCTGGGTAAAGTGGGAAGTTTTTCAGGCAGCTCGCTTAATGATGAGGTGATTATCTTGGGCCTTATGCCCAGTTCCTCGGTCGGTAAGTGCAAGCGGTTAATCCAAATCGTGTAAAATCCAAAATGACTGGCTCCGGCGATGTCCCAACCATTGGAGGACACAAAAACAATGTGCGAGGGCATCCGGTTAAATTGGGTCACAACCAGGTTATAAGCGTCGGGATGAGGTTTATAATGTTGGATGATGTCCACACTTAACACCCCATCCAGAACCGTTTGCATTTGCGTGGCTTTTACGCCTGCTTGCAGCATTAAGGGTGTGCCATTGGATAAAATGACCGGGTGATGTGATGCGCTCTTCAGCGCGTTCAAAGCAGGTAACGCGTCATCAAAGGCCACCGGATTCCACCAGGCCTGTTCCAAATCATTTTGTTCTGCCGCGGATAAAGACAGATGAAAATACTGCAAAGTATATAGCAAAGCTTCGTGGGTAATTTGGTCAAAGGGCACATATTGGTGCATTATAGTTCGTAAAAACGCGTATTCCAACTGTTTTTGGCGCCACAAGCTCAAGAAACTTTGTGCCTGCTCCTTGCCCATGAACCGTTCACATTCCTGTTGAATTTGGCTAACGTCCCACAATGTGCCGTAGGCATCAAACACAATGATCATGATTGTCCTCCTAGGTCCGTTGGCGGATTACCCGTTTATCCCGCCTACATGAGCTATTGTCTAACCATTAACGCTCCAGCATACGTGCCATTTTGCTTCATTATGAGGTTAACATGACAACATTCTATCGTCTTTCCCTAACATCATTCTGATGCCGCTTTTTACGCATCTTGCTGCAAGGCTGATGAGGAACTCACGTCGGATGACATGGAGTTTTTGGATTGCCGGGGCAAAAGCCAAGTGCTTAGGAACGTTAAGAGCGCAAATCCCAATGCCATTTCAAACGCGTGATGCAATCCTAAGGCGGTCAAATGCCGCGCTAAAGCTTTGACGGAAGGGGATAATGTTTGGCGCTTGGCGGGATTTAACAGGAGTTGGGTGGCTTGATTGGCACTCAGATTCTGACTCTTCGGCAAGTTGATTAACGTACCCATCAGGGCTACCCCAATCGATCCTCCAATTGTCCGGAAAAACTGTGTGCTCCCGGTGACAACCCCGCGCAAATCCCATGGAACCTGACTTTGTAAACCAATGAGCAAGCTCGTCAAGGACAGACCAAGGCCCGTTCCGATAACCAATGTACTGGCCAGGACCACGATATTTTGGGGAATGGTGGTGATGGCCATGAATACAGAGCCGGCGACCAATAAGAGGCCACCAATAACGGCTACAGGGCGGTATCCGGAACGCACTATCAGTCTGCTAGAGGCCATGGCTGCAATGGGCCATCCCACTAACATGGGGGTAATGGCACGACCTGCTGCCGAAGCCGTTCCAAACTCGACGCTTTGTACAAACAGCGGCACAAATGAAATCAACCCAAATAACAGCATGCCAGCAAATAAATTGACCCCGGTGCTAAAAAATACGAAGGGTTGACGGAACAATGGCAAGGGCAGAATCGGTTCTTGAGCGGAACGCTCCACGCGCAAAAACGCCCAGATGATCAAGACTCCGAACCCCATAAAGATCAAGCGAAGCGGCAGGTGCCATGAAGTTTGCATTAATCCAATTAAAAACCCGGTGACACCGACGGTGAGCAATATAGTTCCCAGGGTGTCAAGTTTATGCACTTTCTTTTCCACCGTTTCATGGAATGTGGTAATGAGAATAATCATGGCGACAATGCCCACGGGTAAATTGATTTCAAAAACCCAGCGCCAGCTGGCATTTTCCACAATCCATGCCCCAATTAAGGGGCCAATAATGGCCGACAAGCCCCACACGGCGGAGAATAATCCTTGGACTTTGGCACGTTGTTCTAATGTAAAGAGATCGCCGACAATCGTTAAAGCTACAGGCAGTACGCCAGCGGCTCCGAGTCCTTGTAGGGCACGGAAAAAGATGAGTTCGGGCATACTTTGGGATAAACCGGAAAGCACTGAACCCAAAGTGAAAATGAACGTGCCCCCTAAGAATACGGTTTTGCGCCCGTACATATCCGCGAGTTTGCTGTAAATGGGCACTGGGGTAGTGGACGTTAAAAGATATGCCGAAAACACCCATCCGTAAATCGCCACCCCGTGCAAATCATTGATAATGCTAGGCATCGCGGTGCCAACAATTGTCATATCAAGAGCCGACAGAAACATGGCGAGTAAGATGGCAATGACAATCCAGACCTTGCTGCGTGAAGCGGTATTGGGCAAACCCGATCCCTCTTTTCTAATTTAACGTTTACGTAAAATGCAGACATTTTCCGTTCAATAAAAAAATCACTCCTTCACTATATCACAATTTTTTGCTGTTGCATGTCTTTTAGATTGTCGTCAAGAATGCGGCTTAATCGTTGCTCCATCACACTCACAACGGCTAAGACGGCCAAAAACATCTCTTGTCACCGAAATACGTTTTCGTTTAAACTACAGGTGTCATGACAGGTGTTATATATAAAGAAATGATTTCACGCGCGGAGGGAATATATGTTGATACAGGCCTGGCAGCAATTGGCGCAACAAGGCTTAGAAGAAGATATTGGACATGGTGACATTACTACCGAGTTGACTATTCCTCAAGATTTGCAAGGCACAATGAATTTTACCGCGCGTCAAGAGCTGGTGATATGCGGACTTCCCATTATCCAAGCGGTTTATGCTCAGTTAAATCCTGCGGTAAGAATTGGCTTGCACCGTCAGGAGGGAGAAAAATGTCAACCTCAGGATATTGTGGCATCCGTTAAGGGACCAGTACAAGCCCTATTAATGGGTGAACGCGTCATTCTCAATGTGTTGACATGGCTCAGTGGTATTGCCACTATCACGCGGGAAATGGTGGACAGAATTTCAGATTTACCCGTCAAAATTCTTGATACCCGAAAGACCCGTCCCGGGCAACGCATTTATGAGAAATATGCTGTCAAAGTGGGGGGAGGTCACAATCACCGATTTGGTCTCTATGATGCCATCTTGGTCAAAGACAACCATGTGGCGGCAAAAGGTGGAATAGTCAATGCGTTACATGACATTCGCCGGCATGCCCCACACGGCATGTTTATTGAGGTGGAAGTTGACCGTCTTGATCAAATACCCGAGGCTCTTGCAGCGCAGGTGGACGGTATCTTATTGGACAACATGTCGGTGGAAGAGATACGCCAAGCCGTCTTATACATTAATCATCGGGTATTCGTGGAAGCATCAGGAGGCATTAACCCCACGAATTTACGCGAAGTGGCCGAGACAGGGATCGATGCGATTTCGCTGGGTTATATTACGCATTCGGCGCCGCATGTGGATATTGGAGCGGACTGGGAGGTGAACGGATGAACGTTCAGGCACTGGTAATTGGTGCCGGAATTGCTGGATTGGCCACGGCATTAGAAATGGCTCAATTTCATGATGTGCTCATTTGTGCGCCTGCTGAGGGCTGGAAACAAGGGAGTACATACCGGGCGCAAGGAGGAGTGGCCGTGGCACTCGGCCCTGATGACCATTGGCGGTATCATTTAGAAGACACGCTAACAGTGACAAGAGGACTGGCCGACCCGGGTGCCGTACGCATTCTTGTCCAAGAAGGTCCTGATGTGGTCCGGTCTTTAATTGAGGCCGGCATTTTTCAGATGGTGCCTGGCTCTCGTCAGCCAGCGTTAGGCCGGGAAGCGGGTCATCGTCAGTCCCGCATTCTTCATGCCCCCGGTAGTCTAACAGGTCAAGCCATTGCCCAATATCTTTATGACAAAGCCTCTCATCATCCCCGAATTCACTGGGTAGAGGGAGAAGCCGAACAACTCATCATGGATTCAAATGGATATTGCCGCGGGAGTTGGATTCGGACCCCTGCCGCAGAGTATTTTCCGGTGTTGGCTCCTGTAACCGTGTTAGCCACGGGAGGCTACGGCGCTTTATGGCGGTACACGACGAATTCTCCGGGGTCAATTGGCCAGGGATTGTGGTTAGCCTATGAAGCCGGGGCAGAACTAGTGGATTTAGAATTTTTGCAGTTTCATCCCACCGTCTTATCGGAACCAGGGGTAGAGCGGGGTCATGCCTTGTTGTTAACCGAGGCCTTACGCGGGTTTGGCGCGCATTTAATCAATGAGCATGGAGAACGGTTCATGAAAGCGTATCCCGGTCAAGAATTAGCGGGGCGTGACGAGGTTGCCCGGGCTGTATACCAGCAAAAGCAAGCATTTTTAACGTTGAAGCATCTTAATGCCAACCAGGTCTATGAACATTTTGGAAAGTTAGCGGAGCTGGTTGCAAAACGAGGATTTGATTTGGCGCATGATCTTTTGCCAGTAGCGGCAGGTGCTCATTTTTCGATGGGGGGCGTGAGGACCGATCATGTTGGCCAAAGTAGTATTCCGGGCCTATTTGCGGTCGGTGAAGTGGCGTGTACCGGCGTCCATGGAGCGAATCGCCTGGCATCCAATTCACTACTGGAAGCCCTTGTGTTTGCCAGGCGCATTGCTGAGTATACGAAAAACGTCACCACAGTTTCGCCAGTACTCTCTAATCTTGTTCCCCCTACTCCCCAAAACATATCCGATGCCGAAATCCTCGAACAATTAGGGGATCTCATGGATGAATATTTTGGGGTCATCCGCTGTCCCGAAAAAATGGCTTTAGGTCTTAAGCGGTTGCACGACATGCATGCATCGCGCCCTCATTGGATCTTGGCATTGTCTCTTCTTATTGCAAAGTCCGCCTTTTCGCGCAAAGAAAGTCGGGGCGCTCATTACCGGTCAGATGTACCCCAGAGTGATTCCAAATGGGCTGGACACCTGATTCATCAAAAACAGCAAGGTACCCACTTTCAGCATTTGGCTGCTGGCTAATTTGCTTTCTTGTCAATTGTGAATGAGTTCCGTGACTTAAGGTCTATAGATAAATAGGAGGTTATAATGGCAGATACATTGACGGATGCACTTATTGAAGAAATCCAAAATTTGAAGGCGCAACATAATGCGGTGATTTTAGCTCATAATTATGAACCCGGGCCGATACAAGACATTGCCGACTTTTTAGGAGATTCATTAGCTTTGGCACGCTGGGCGCAAAAGAGTTCTGCGGACGTTTTGATTATGGCGGGTGTCTATTTTATGGCGGAAACGGCATCGATTTTGTGTCCAGATAAAACGGTGCTTATTCCGGACAAGGAGGCGGGATGCTCCTTAGCCGACACGATTACTGAAGAGCAGTTGCTGGCATGGAAACAAGAATATCCGGATGCCGTGGTTGTCTCCTATGTTAATACCTCCGCCCGTATCAAAGCGTTGTCCGATTATTGCTGTACCTCGGCAAATGCTGTGAAAGTCGTGCAAGCGATTGATCCAAACCGTGACATTTTGTTTTTGCCGGATTTTTTCCTTGGCTCTCACGTGATTCGCATGACAGGACGGAAAAATATTCATTTGTGGCACGGGGAATGTCATGTCCATGCAGCAATTGAAAATGAGACGATGTTGGAAAAAGTGCATCAAAATCCCGGTGCCGAACTTTTAATTCATCCCGAGTGTGGATGTACCACCAGGGCCTTGGCTATACCGCCAAAAGAGGCGCATGGCTTGGTATTGTCGACGGATGGAATGCTTTCGCATGCACGAAATTCAAAAGCGCGTACCTTTATTGTGGCGACAGAAGTGGGACTCATTCACCGCCTTCGCAAAGAAAATCCTGACAAAGAGTTTATTGCTGCTCATGATGAAGCGGCCTGTCCGTATATGAATATGATTTCGCTGGAAAAGATCCGCGATGCCCTGCGTTATGGTCGTTACGAGGTCAAAGTCCCGGCAGAGACGCGAGAAAAGGCCCTGGTGCCTCTTGAGCGGATGGTCGCCGTCGTTTAAAGTGAGCGTGATGCCTGCCTATGGAGTTCTGTGCCTGATGGGTGGCAATAAGAAATAAAGAAAGGCCAATATCCAGCGCCCCTCTCCACCCTGAAAGATGGGAGGCTTCGGCTGGGTTTTAGGTGAAAGATGATGCGGGTACGGCTCGATTTTACGGGTGAGATGGAAAAACCCTTGATATTTACCAAACCCGTTGAGGTGATTTTTGTTAATCAATATCAAGACGTGCTGCCCGCCTTAGAAACGCTTATGTCATGGAGTCTGAAGGGATATTGGATTGCCGGATTTTTAAGTTACGAAGCGGCTTATGCTCTCATTGATGACGGGTTCTATGCATCCTATTTTGCGGCGGTAGCGCCTGAAGTTTCTTTGCCATTACTGGGATTTGGAATTTTTGAGGGACCCACTCACATGTGGGATGTTCAGGATAACTATGCGGAGTACCAGGTGGGCGAGTGGATTATGGACGCCCCGGGGGATATCTCCTCTTACACGCAGAAAATTGCTCAGGTGAAAGAGGCGATTAAACAAGGTTTGACTTATCAAATTAATTACACCGTGCGGCTTCATGCATCCTTTCGGGGTCATCCTTGGCCTTATTACCTGGCTTTGAGAGACGCTCAAAAAGCGCCGTATAGTGGATATATAGAATGGAACGATCACGCCATCTTATCCGCTTCGCCCGAGTTATTTTTTACGTTAAAAGATAATGATGTCATCACGCGGCCAATGAAGGGAACCGCGCCGAGAGGCCGCTATTATGCTGAAGATCAGCAGGTGAGAAGGGCCTTAGAGCAGTCAAAGAAAAATCGTGCGGAAAATATTATGATTACGGATTTGTTCCGAAACGATTTGGGACGTATGGCTGAGCTTGGCAGTGTCCAAGTTCGTTCATTATGTCAGGCGGAAGCCTATCCCACCGTCTGGCAGCTGACATCGGAGGTCGGGGCAAAGATTTCTTCACCGGTGTCGTGGCTTAACGTGCTAAGAGGGCTCTTTCCCTCGGGTTCCATCACAGGTGCACCGAAGTTGAGCAGCATGAAAATCATCCAACAACTCGAAACATCTCCTCGTGAAATCTACTGTGGCTCTTTAGGTTATGTGAGCCCGTCGGGGGAAGCTACCTTTAATGTGGCCATTCGCACCGTTTGGATTGATAAGCACAAGGGCCGCGCGACGTTTGGGACCGGTGGGGGTATTACCTGGGATTCGCGGCCTGATGATGAGTATGAGGAACTTTTGACCAAGGCCCGTTTTCTGACGGTGCGACAGCCACAATTTTCCCTGTTGGAAACGATAAGACTGGATTATGGGACATTTTGGCTGTTGCCCTATCATTTAGAGCGACTTAAGGCGGCAGCTGCTTTTTATCAGATGGATTTTGAGCCCCGCGAATTTGAACGCGTCTTAGGCCAGATCCGGAACACTTACCAAAAAGGTCTGTGGCGGGTTCGCCTCATGGTGGATCGCGCAGGTCATATCAGCTATCAAGTCCTACCGTGGACCGGCGTGCCTTTGGGTGTGCAAAAGGTGACATGGGCGGCAGAACCTATCTTATCGAGCAACCCATTATTTTTCCACAAGACGACCCAAAGAGACTTTTATAACCGCGTCCATCCCCTCCATTCGTCTTTTTTTGATCACGTATTGTGGAATGAAGCGGGGGAAGTGACGGAATTTACACGGGGAAACATCGTGGTACGATATCACGGTCAACTCCTAACGCCTGCTCAGGACTCAGGATTATTGGCGGGGACCTACCGTGCCTTGTTGCTCGATCATCATATCATCAAAGAAGCGCATATTTATCGAGAACAGCTTGCGCAGTGTGATCAGATCTGGTTTATTAATAGTCTTCACGGCTTTGTCCCTGTGTACTTAACCACCTAACTCCTTATAGAGCGGAACGTTAAAGGGGAGCCTGAGGACTCCCCTATGGCTTTACTAAATTAAAGGTCTTTTTTCCAGTCTTTTAGGGTCTTGGCGACCTCGTCGGCCGAGACTTGCCCACGGATTTCGATGTGTTGCCCGTCCTCGAGCAGGGTAAAGGAATCAATTTTGGCGAGGAATTCTTCGTCACCACATGAACAGGAACCGCCGGAACATTCATTCACCAGGTTTTGTACCGCTTCTTTAGTGACTCCGGGCAATTCTACAATTATCTTGTCGGAATCCTTATCCGCCTTAATTTTTGCCACGTCCCGAATATCCATCATAAACCCCCTCGGTATATCAACATATATTGATATACCGAGGATAGAGGTTTTCAGCTTGTGTGTCAATGACTGTGGTGACACCCGAGAGCCGATGGGTATCACTTGGAATGTTCAGATTTTTGCTGGTGGGTCCATGATTTCAGATGGTTTTCGAGAAGACTATTCATGTCGCGTTGCCAGCTTTCCCATATGGCGTTCAGTTTTTGGGTCAATAGGGTTTGCATGAGATGGATGTCATCATCACTGATGGCATTGAGCGAGGGTGCGCCGATGATTTGGCGGATATGTTTAAACTGTTGATATTTTTTAAGCTGGTTGATATGGTCGGGTTCCAATTTTTCTAGCAGTTGTAGCCCGGCGGACAGAGCTAGCGAAATGACATGAGGCCACATGGATGAGGGAAACCGGCTCAAATATTCGGTGATGGTCGAATCAACAGGTAGCGCCTCAATGCTTAGCGTATGGTGGATCATATCTAGCCGGGTGATTTTAATCGGAGTTTTGTTCTCCATGGTCACTGGATACCCCCCGCTCGGGTGTGCTGGCTAAGGCTTCTTGCGCTGTGTCTTCATTGTTAAGCTCAGCAGCAGGCAAAACCTTGTCACTATAACCCATCCCAGCATAAGGCCCATCGTTTCCGCTGGCACTGACGTTTACGTTTTGCTCCCCGTCTTTAGGTGGAATTTTATCAAACCCTTGGTGTGACAAATCAGAAGGGAATTTTAAACGAGCATCCTGGGTGGGGATAACGTCTTTAAGGCGTTTGTTGTGATTCCACAGCCACTCTAAATGATGAGCTACTTTTTCCAATGTCTTTTGCCGATAGGACAGAAATTCCACAATAGCTTCCTGGCGTTCGGAGGAAAGCCCCCACTGTTTGGGTACACTATTGACAATATTTCTAAGATCCCATGTCGTGAGGGAAAGAATTTTTTCTAGTGCGGAATCAAATCGCAATGGGTAGGGAATGTCCCGAGCAATAGCGGTTAGGGGAGAGGGTAAAGGAAATTGGCGCCGGTAGCGCCGCAAACTTTCCATTGACCACAAAGGACCGCCAGGAAAGATGAAGCCATGATCAATAATCATGAATTTCGAAGACGTGCCTTGAGGAATGCGTAAAATATGAGAAAATTTGACGTCGCGGTTAAAGAGCCATGATTCAAAGAGCGCGCATAACGGGAGTTGGGACCCATTTGATAGATCATGAACCTTATCCGTTCTTTTGATAGGACGAGCTTCGGCAATATAAAGTGTGCCAAACTGTAAGCCGGGCTGCCAGCGATACTTGGTCAGATACGGCATTTCCTTCAATTGAGACCATGACACATCAACCAAGACCACATCAGGAACGGGAACGCCAATGACCTGGCCTAGCAGGGTGCCGATTAAATCGCTGCATAAGCTGCGTGTCGTTTGCGGGTTATGTTGGAATTTGACATGCACAACACGACCATCTTCTAACCGCAATAATAAAGGCTTGGATCCGCCGGAACCCTGGGGACGAATAAATGCGGCGGCTTTGACAATTTCCAGTGGATAATGCGAATCGCTCATGACAATACCCCTTTGGCCCAGAGTCATATAAAAGCATGGGCTAACATAATCAAGAAAATATGAAAGGACTGATGACATCATGGATAAAGGTCGGGAGGAACCGGAAAAAAGTTCTGGCTCTTATGGTGCGAATCATGCCCAAGGAGAAAAACGCAGTCCCTTACAAGCCCGGTGGACGTCGTCATTGGACATGGGGAGCGTTGATAAACCGACGGAGCGCCCGGTGGATTCCAATGACCTTACCGGTTCAAACTCCTCTAGCAAGGACCAAGCCTCGGTGAAATCGCCACCACCCACTCATTCCCCGGATAGCAGTTCTAAGAAATTGGAGCCGGACAAAAATACGCCTGTGAATCCGTCTTCTTTGATTCATCAATTGCGAGACGTCGCGGCATTACTCGTACAGCTGGCTCAAAGCTTAGAACAGTTAGAAAATGTGTTGCACGCACATTCTGATCCTTTGCCGCCTAAAGAGCCTTCAGCCTCGAATTTGTCGCAGCTCGTGAAAGATCGTCCCGATTTACAAGCTCTGCTGCGCCAATACTTATTTAAGTGATCGGGATTTCTTGCGCGATGTAATCCCTGGGGGGATAGCTAGAACCTGTGGATGAATTCTCACGATCCTAGCCGGCTCCCCAGAGAAAGGTATTACGAGCCCGAAGAAAAGCGTCCAATCAAAGGTAGGATGCGATCGAAGAAGGGAAGGCGGTCGATGCCTACCAGGTTGGAAATAGGTATAATCACTTGATCGCGGAATCCAAGGCTCACGCTGCCCGCAATGACGTCCCGCATGACAATAAAGTCACTGCCCACCTGATATAGATTGCCTACCAAAGTCGAAGCGTTATCAACGGCTGAAGAAAGACTCACGCGAACATAATCTCCAACCAGAGAGGATAAATAGGCGTCAAAACTCGATGGAATACTAGAGTCTTCCGATTCACTGGACGCATACGAATTTTGTTCGCCCAATAAAAATAACAGGGGCAATAAATCGCGCCGTTGACCTAATAATAAAAGCGGCAATAATTCTTCCCAAGATGTATTCACCTACAATGCCTCCTTAATATCGTATAAACGGTCTTGTCGATATTGGACTCAAACGTGCTCTGATATCCGGACCTAAGGACGCCCTAGGACTTTTCAGGGTATTGTCCTAAGGTCCGGCGTGTTATGATCGGTTCTTCGCAGGATATTTAGTTGGTCTTAGTAGGAGCAAGAACGCGAACTACGGCTGCGAGGAAATTCTCCGACCAATAAGAGTAATAAGACTAAATCAATCGGGAAATGACGGCGATGATGGTGATGATGATGCGATGAACAACTTTGGGATGGATTCATGATGGGCTCCTCCTCATAGAATGTCAGTTAAACAATCATACGCGAGCAAGAATAGGACGTGTATGATGAATGACGGTGTTCCTCCAACACCAATAGCAACAAAAGCAAGCCGATCGGAAAATGCCGGCGACCCCTATCATGATGTGCGTGGCTCACCTTGCTAACACCTCCTGTCGTGGATCGACTTCACAGGCATACTATTCAACAATTTCCTTATGTGACACAAAATGGAAAAGATTTATGGAATGGCTTTTTAAAGCTATCGTATGGCGTCTTAGTCGAAACCATATTCCTGGAGGTTCTATTGAAACCCGCGTAAAGGCATGATAATGTAGCAAAAACTTAAAAATCTGGAAGGAGGCGCCCTGCATGGAATGTTATGTAATTCGGCATGCCGAGACCGTACTTAATCGCAAAAATGTGCTGCAAGGATGGGCTGATGCCCCCTTATCAGATAACGGCATGATCCAAGCCATGAAATTGGCTGGGGTCTTGCCATCATGGCCCATATTTAGCAGTGATTTAAAACGGGCGTTACATACGGCAGAACTCTTTGCGGTTCCTGGCCAACGAATTCAGCCAGATGCCAGACTTCGGGAAATTCATGTCGGCGTGTGGCAAGGACTATCCAAAGAACGTTTACGTCACACCTCTTTATGGCAACGATATCAACGATCCCCTTCATCGTTTAGATTTCCTGGCGGCGAAAGTTTAAAAGATTTGCAATACCGCATTGTTGGAGCTTTTCAAGAATACCAAGAGCGTCTTGACCACTTCATTATCGTATCCCATCGCCTTGCCATTAAGAGTCTCTTATGCCATTTACAAGGTTGGTCCTTAGATCAAATTCATCAGATCGATTTACCGAATGCGGCTGTTTTGCATATTTATAATGACTGTGATGATCACCAGCTATCCATTAAACCCTTTATCTTGCATGATTGACGCAAAATAACGAGAATCATCAGGCAGGAAATCATTAATCCCGGATAAAACCGTAACATGATGATAATGGGCCGTAAAAATCCCACGATGTTTTGACCGTGATATGGTTAATCCACAATTTATTAGCGGAAGTGTGTTAATCCTGGTCTTTCGTTTCTGTTGCGTCAGGTACACCTAGTAAGACTTCTTCACGCACCGTATCTTTACAGGTCATGAGGAAACCATGATCACCCGTGAAGAATAAAATGAGATGAAACGAGGACCATTACAGACACTTAAAAAGCTTTCCGGCGTTAAGGCGGATAAATCTTTTTAATCAAGATTAGCGTTTTTCCGAGGATGCGTAAGTCGTGTCAAGAGGTTTCATATTTAAAGATGATGAGATCTGTTAAAAGGAACAGCATGTCTTAGGTGCGACAGACACAAGGAGAAGCCAACAATGATCGTGATAACGGAATCGGTACATCCCGTAGCGTTAGAAATGCTGTCATCATATGAGATTTACTATGATCCCGATCTTTATGCCCACAGGGAAGCCTTGTTTAGCGTGTTATCCAGGGCGCGTGGTTTAATTGTGCGCAACAAAACTCAAGTGGATGCGGAACTTTTGGCTCATGCGCCCCATTTGCAAGTGATCGGGCGTTTAGGCGTCGGACTTGACAATATTCATACCGATTTGTTATCGCCTAAGGGAATTCATTTAATAGTTCCCCGGGGTGCCAATGCCATTTCTGTGGCAGAATATGTTCTGGGCATGCTGATTGCTTTTCAACGTCATTTATTGCTGTTGACGCAGCAGGTCCGTCAAGGTGGGTGGATACGCGACATGTCTGGTTTAGAAATCGGTGGGAGAACATTGGCGGTAATAGGATACGGGGCCACAGGTCAAGCGGTGGCACAACGGGCGCAGGCGTTTCACATGCGCCTTAGAGTATACGATCCTTTTGCTCAAGTTCCACAAAAATGGGCAACCTCAACACTAGAAGAGGTTTTAGACGGGGCGGATGTGGTGAGCTTGCACGTGCCTTTGACAGCAAAGACCTTTCACCTGCTTAATGAAAAGACGCTCGCAATCTTACCCCACCACGCGACGGTGATCAATACAGCCCGTGGGGAATTAATTGATGAGTCCCAGTTATTGGCGGCATTGACGCGGAAACATCTCGGTGGCGCGATTCTTGACGTTCGCGAAGTGGAACCGCCTCAAGCCTCCGACAAATTACTGTACCAAGACAATGTGTGGTGTACACCGCATATTGCCGGATTAACCGAGGACAGTCAAATAGCTATTGCGCGCTACGTCGCGCAAGGACTTATCGAGGTTTTAGGATAAGCGAGACAACTTTTTTCCTTCTCGGGTTCACGGTAAGATAGATGAAGAGAAAGGAGTATGGGGATGCAATATCGGATGTTAGCAGCAAAGATTCACCGTGCTCGAGTGACGGAAGCCAATTTGAATTATGTGGGTTCGATTACCATTGATCAGGAATTACTAGATGCTACGGGTCTTTTGCCTTACGAAATGGTTCAAATCACGAATTTGTCGAATGGAGAATTGTGGCAAACCTATATTATTCCCGGCCCGCCGCATGGGGGTGATATTTGTCTTAACGGTCCGCCTGCCCGGTTGTTTCATCCCGGGGATTTGGTGATTATCTTAGGATTTCGATTATATGACGCCAGCGAATTATTATCTCATCAACCGACGGTCGTCTTTGTCGATGAAAATAATCACATCACGGAAGTGGTTCGAGAAGAAACGCCCTTTCGCACCAACCCGTAAGAGCGGCGGGAGATACTCGACTTAAGATTCTTAAAGGTCGGATTCCTTGATGGATCACATCCAGGAACGTGATCAGGACTAAAGAATGCTTGGGTCGAGTATTTTGTTGATAACATGATCCACGATCCGATTAGTAGGTGTGCATGACATTTTTTAGTGAAGCGCATAACTTGTCGCCTTAAGGGCGACTTTTTTGTCATAAGGCGGTGTGAAAGGTCTTAGAAAAAAGTTTGCGATTTGCTTACAAGTTGTCAGGCAAGGGATCAAAGAAATATAGATATTTTACCTCCATGATGTGATTTGGTTTGAACTTCTCGGTACATAGGACGGCCATTAAAGAAAAACGATATGGGATTCGAGGAAAGTAAATATTGTCGAGAGGACTAGGAGTAACAGGCAAAAATAATTTACGAAGAAAGTTATTTAATAAAATGTTCGTGATATAATTTAAACTTGAATACAATAAATTGAATGACAATTAGCGGGGTGAGTGAATGCTGCCACTGTATCTGGCTGGCGATGTGAACTGGCTAATGAGTCAAGCATTGTATCATGGTTTACCCGTTTTACATGAGGAAGGCATTATTCTGTGTTGGCCTAAAGAGCCCTATGTGTCCCTTGGCTGTCATCAAGACTGGGATGACTTCGACGAAAGCGCTTCCGTTCCTGTTGTGCGACGACGGGTGGGTGGCTCTCTCGTTTATCTCGATAATCACCAAGTATTTTTTCAAATTATCCTCGATCCCTCGAAACATCCCCGCTTAAAAACTCCCGATCAGTGGTATCGCTTTGCCCTCACTCCGGTGATTGCCTGTCTTAGGAATCTAGGATTTACCGCACATTTTAAGCCGCCAGCCGACATCTTAGTACAGAACCGCAAAATATCGGGCAATGCCGGCGGACAAATCGAGGATAGTGTGGTCATTGTGGGCAATGTGTTGTTGAGGTTTTCCCTTCAAATGATGGCCCGTGTGCGCAAAGGCTCTCTCCAATTCAAGCAAGCCTTTGCGGATGCGATGAGCCGGCATTTGGTGACATTAGAAGACTTGATGGGAGGGAGATTATGGACACCTGAGGAAGTGATGTCATTATTGGCCAAATCTTTTGCGGCCAATATGGATGCACATATCACAGATATTCCGTGGGAACGTTGGCGACCGGTACTTGAGGAGGTCGGTTCCCAACTTATCACACCACAGTGGTTACACGCTCCTGGTTATCGTCCCCCTTATCATCAAGTGAAAGTACGCGAAGGCGTTTATTTAAGACAGCCGCGACAAAGTCGTCTCCCTGACGTAATTGCCGAAGTGGATACGGAGAAGAAATTATTAACGGCACTCTGGAATAGTCCCGTTGATATACCCTTGCCCTTAACGTCAGAATCTCTTTTTACCGAAGTTCCCCAAGGGCCGTTTCGTGATGTTCTGTTAGAGTTAATGGACGTTCCGATTAAAGATTCGTTGTTGTCTTAATTTTTGGACTCTGATGAACCTCAAAGGTTCTATTAATCATTGGGTCCAGTTTATAAGTTGGGTTGATTATCACGGTCCTGGTCTCAGGGCCGATGACATGATTAAACCTCAAACATTAAGGGGAGGAAATGAGGATGGCTACAGAACCTATTCATCGCTGGAAAGTATTAGCGGACCGGTTATATGATGCCCGTCATCAGTGGGTACAAAAAGATGATGTGTTGTGGACTATGGGGATTACCGATTACACACAAGACACGGCGGGTGACATTTTGTATGTTTCTTTGCCCGAACCCGGAACCGTGTTAGAACAGGGACAGCCCTTTGGCAGTCTCGAATCGGGTAAGTGGGTTGGACAACTTTATGCACCGTTCGATGGGGTCGTGATCGCCGCTAATGATTTGGTACGGGATAATCCGCAATTATTAAATCAAGACCCATATGGTCGGGGATGGCTCATTAAGGCACGGGCCGAGAATAACGATGAGGCGGTAAAGGATTTGCTTACCGACACCGATTACCGGCAGTTACTGGATGAATTGGATGAACGCTGATGGAACAATGGCGATTATTGGACCCGGGACCGATGCCAGCATGGAAACAAATGGCGCTCGACAAAGTCGTCATTGAAGCTAGAGCACAGGATATTGTTCCGAATACCCTGAGATTTATGGAATTTTCTCCGCATACCGCGTTAGTGGGCTATCATCAGGCCATAGATTTGGAAATTAACCGTCACGAGGCGCAATTATTGGGTGTGGACATTAACCGGCGCATAACCGGTGGCGGTGCCATCTATATGGATGAACAGCAGTTGGGTTGGGAATTATGTGTCAAATTTGACGAAGGCAAGCGAATTCGTCCTGAAACATTGTATCCCAAACTGGCGCAAGTGGTTATTGAATCTTTACGTTCATGGGGCATTACCGCCAAGTTTCGCCCGGTTAATGATGTGGAGATAGACGGGCGTAAGATTTCAGGCACAGGGGGTGCAGATTATCACGGCGCTGTAATTTATCAAGGAACCTTGTTGCTCGATTTCAATGTTGAGACCATGATCCGGGTATTACGGCTTCCTATCGAGAAACTGACCGATAAGGTGATTGATTCCTTTCAAAAACGTCTGGTGACCATGCGAGAGATACTGGGTTATGTTCCCGCCATGAATGATGTCAAAAGAAGTGTGGAAGAGGCACTAATGAAGGTATTGGATGTCAATTTGACTCGTTCAGAACTCACGGAGGAAGAACAACGGAAGTGGGAACATCTTGCCCCTTCATACCGTCAAGAGAAATGGATAGATTTACGGAAGGTTCCCCAATTTGCTGATTATCCGCTCCATACTCTAACGCATAAGGCGCCGGGAGGATTGATTCGTTGTTTGATTCAGACCGATCAGGATATCAAGCATATTAAAAAAGCTTTTATTACTGGGGACTTTTTTGTTTATCCTGAGCGGGCGGTACTGGATTTAGAGGCTGCGTTAAAGGATGCTCCGCTACAGATGTCGGTATTATCGGCCATTCTCCATGCTCATTATCACCAGGGGTACAACTATATGGGTGTGAGTGTTACCGACTGGTTAACCGTTTTATCTCCATTATGCGACCAAAATCAGGAGGGATCGTTATGAATCCGGAGAAAATAATTTCCGAATCGATTGAATTACGCCCGCTGCAAGACGATGACCGGGAAAGCCCGGAATATGTTATGACGTCGTTGGCGGGCGCCATTACATTAGGGTTTGAAAAAGGAAAATTTGCCCGGGAAGAAACGGTGTTACGCGGTCTCAATATTCTCATGACCTACAAAGAAAACTGTGTGGCTAATTGTTCGTATTGTGGAGTGTCTCGCGAACGGCGTGTACCCAGAGAAGAGACCACATTTATTCGGGTTAAATGGCCGATTATTCCCGTCGAAGAATTGATCGAACGCAGTATTCAGGTCCCTCATCAAATGCGGCGGTTATGCGTGGGCATGTTAGCCAACCGCCAATCTTTAGATCATTCCATACAAATTATTCGCCAATTTCATGAACGGACCCCGTTATTAATTTCGGGATTAATCACCGCTTCGTTAATTAAAAAACGCGCAGATCTCGAAAGAATTCGCGATGCCGGTGCCGACCGGGTCGATATTGCCATTGATGCTGCGACCCCGGAATTATTTGAAAAACACCGGGGACGGCCGGTGAAAGGACCTCACCGCTGGGATCACTTTTGGTGGGTGACTGAAGAGGCTACTAAAGTATTTGAACCCGGAGCGGTGGGCATTCATTTAGTCGCAGGGCTGGGAGAAACCGAAAAAGAGTTGTTGGAGGCTTGTCAAAAAGCTCAAGATATGAACGTGGTGACGCACCTATTTTCTTTTAATCCTGAGCCATCGACGTTACTGGGTGATCATCCTCAGCCGCCTATGGGGCATTACCGTCGTTGTCAGTTGGGCCGATATTTAATTAATGAATTAGGCATTCACCTCCATCATTTTCGCTTTAATGCCATGGGCCAGGTCGTCGACTTTGGACTAGAATCCTCAGTGTTAGAGAAAATTGTTGAGTCAGGCCGTCCTTTTATGACTTCAGGATGTCCCGATGAACATGGGGAAACGGCATGTAACCGTCCTTATGGTAATGGCCGGCCCAGTGAAAAAATCCGCAATTTTGCTTTTTCCCCGACATCTCAAGACATTGAAGATATTCGCCAGCAATTGTGGGCAGATTTGGCAGAAGATGCTCAAACACTCAGCCAGGAAAAAGAAGGTATGAGCGTGGAAGCATGGGAGGGAGGGAACTTCGCTGAACTGGGAAAATGAACCGTTAGATGAGTTAATTCACGAAGCCGCGCGTTTGTCCCGGCAACATTTTCTCCCAACACTGGTTGTCTCCGCTCCCAGTCAAAAGCATTATGACACCGGTATCTACCAAAATCAGCGCAAAACGTTTATGACGCTGAGCGTGACGGGGCAACATTGTGCCTTGATGTGTGAACATTGCGGGACAAAGGTTCTGGAAACGATGGCGGTCGCCAATAGCCCCGCCCGGTTTCAAAGGGTGGCCGACAACCTGCTGCTGCAAGGAGCCGAAGGGGTCTTGGTGAGTGGAGGATGTTTAGATGATGGATCGGTTCCTTTGGAACGGTTTGTGGATGACATTGCTCGCTTAAAATCGCAAGGATTAACGGTGCTGGTGCACACGGGCCTCGTCAAAAGATCCGTAGCGCGGGCATTAAAAGAGGCTGGGGTGGATCAGATTCTTTTGGATATTATTGGAGATGATGAGACCATTGCACAGGTCTATCATCTCGATAAAACCACGGAAGCGTACCGCGAGTCTTTAGCGATATTGCGCCAAGAAGGGTTAAAGGCGATCCCCCATGTCATTGTCGGTCTTCATTTTGGGCAGTTGCGCGGGGAATTTCATGCTCTTGAAATGATTCGGGATGAGGGCTGTGAGCAGCTGGTGATTGTGGCTTTAATGCCGTTGCCAGGCACCCATATGGCTACAGTTCCCCTGACCTCAGGCGAGGATGTTGGACGGGTGCTCGCCAGCGCCAGAATCATGATGCCTAATACGCCCATTTCTTTAGGGTGTGCTAAACCGGCTGGTCCAACAAAGAAACAGATGGAATATTATGCGGTGGACGTGGGCGTCCAAAGCATCGCTTATCCCTTGCCAGACACGATTCGCTATGCCGAAGAGCAGGGATATGACATTCACTATCACGAAAAATGTTGTTCGTTGTTAGCATAAGAAAGTCGTCAATAGTCGTCGGTGTAAAGAAGGGGCCCTGGATGGTGATTTATTAACCATCTGGGGGCTCTTTTTGCATGGGGAGGAGGGAACATTAGACCCAGTGGGGAAGGACCATTTGACCCATGAAGATAATCTTTAAGCCGGCTACACTCAAGTTAATAGAGGAGGGGATGATGATGAAGTGGATGTTCCGGATTGCGGCGTCTTTGTTAGCCAGTATTGGACTGGTATGGATGGTCATGATGGCGTTTCCTGATGTGAATTTTACGTTAGAGCAAGGTGCGGCGATTGTACTAACGCTGAGTTATATGATTTGGATCCTCAGTTTAATCACAACAGGCATGTATTGGGCATGGAAACCCGAAATGCGAAAAACATCAGTGGTGCCTATTCATAACGTCGTTGCATGGCCGATTTTACGGCATGATACCAAAGGACCAAAAGCGTCATAATTCATCTAACATATCAAAACGAAAAAAGTTCACAGATGAACAGGCACTCTGTGAACTTTGTAATGAGGAATTAGCTGTCACATCTCATAGGGAGCCGTCACATTTGGAGAGGACATGTTGTACTGAAGAATTCGTCGCGAGTTGGTGGTAATGGCGTTTAAGACATTCTAATTCATGTTCATGATGGGTATGAAGAAGTGTCGATAAAGCTTCTAACCGCATTAAGACGCGTGCAGAAACAACTCCATCGCGATCCAGAGTAAAACGGGCTTCATCGACCCATGTTGCCATCAGTTCGTGGTCCCGGTGAAAGATTTTTAAACACGGGATTTCGTCAAACAAAAACGCTTCTTCAGTTTGTGCGTGGACTAATTCCCGTTCTGTCCAAATATCTAAAAGAACCTCTGCAACTTCATAGGCACCGCTGGCATCATTGTTTTTTAAGAAATTACGCAGAAGTCGCATTCCAGCCTCAAGGTCAGCTGTGACCAGCATGTGCGAGGTAAGGTGTTCGTCAAAATTTTCGAGCCGATGAGTGTGTGGCATGATTTGATGTCCTTTCCGGTCAAAGTCAAACCGGGTTAACGATTAAAGGGAAGCCTGGGATCTCAACGGGCGGAGATTCCAGGCTTCAGGCGAAGTGATTAGGATACGCCGGATTTGAAGGTCATAATCCAAATCGAGAAAATCACAATCCCTATTCCCATAAAAATCGCAAGAGCCAAAGTGACTATCTGCCAGGTTGAACCACGGCTTTCTCTTAAGTGCATGAAAATCCCTAATTGCAATGCCGCCTGTAATACCGCCAAGAACAAGATAAAGGATATCAAGAAGGCGGGGGGCAGCATGTGTTCAACCACTGCACCAAAGGCCAATGCCGTTAATACCAAAGAGGCAATATAGCCAAAGATTTGTTTCCATGGGAAGGTTTCTTCCTCAAAACGCGGGACAAGATAAACCGATTCGACTTCATCTCCATGACCAGTCGGACCGTTGGGGGAGATGGCAATAACGTTATGTCGTTTTCGGTTATGTGAAATCGCCATGATATTGTCTCCTTTCATCGATTATGCATCAGTAATCCGTAGGGCCAGATGGCGTTCATTAGATGATCTTGCCACTTAAGTAGACCACGGTGAAAATGAAGACCCAGATAATGTCGAGAAAGTGCCAATACAAGGCGAACATGTAGACTTTTCGCGTCGTAATGGTGGTCAAACCCCGTCCTAAAAGCTGAATAATCAGGGTGATGGCCCAAATAATACCGAAGCTCACGTGTGAACCGTGAGTGCCCACTAATGTAAAGAAGGCGGAGAGGAACGCACTGTGATGCCAGGTATCGTGCAAGGCAATGTCGCCGAGAAATTCACTGATTTCGGTGGCAACGAAGGCTGCGCCTAAAAGAATGGTAACCGCTAACCAAATGACAGTGCCTTTGAGGCGGTGATGACGCATTTCATACACTGCTAATCCACAAGTAAAACTACTGGTTAATAAGGCAACCGTTTCAAACAAGACCGGACCTAGATGGAATAATTGGGCCGGGGTCGGCCCCGACATACCGACCCGCGACTGATAGACAGCATACACCGCGAACAACGACGAGAAGAGGAGAAAGTCTGTGGCCAAAAAGGCCCAAAAGCCGAGAATCTTGAGACTTTCATGTTGATCAGTAAACTCCAGAGGGACTTGAGTATTTTGCAATTCGGGCTCTATAGGTACGTTCATCCTTGTAACCTCCCTAAGGACGCCTCAGTGTGGCGAATAGTTTCGGCGTGGATTTCTTCATGGTCGTTGTAATCGAAGCTTCCAATAATCAACAGGGCTACTACTCCTAATGCTCCGAGAATAGCGACCCACCACCATTCGAATACCATGCCAATTCCTCCGACAAAGAATGCTAACCCCATCAAAAAGGGAATCGATGACGATTTTGGCATTTCAATGGGTTGAATATCGTTGGGGTTGAGTTGAACCACATTGGTTTGGTTGTGTTGCTTCATTTCCCACCACGCGTCCCGGTCTGAAACAACGGGAATCCGGGCAAAATTGTAGGCAGGTGGGGGAGAGGGCAAAGACCATTCCAGTGTGCGCCCATCCCATGGGTCCCCCGTCAGATCCCGTTCTCCATGTTTATAGCTGTAGACAATGCTGTAGACGAAAACGACGAATCCAGCTCCCATCATGAAGGCTCCGATGGTTGATACCAAGTTGGGAAGGCTCCAACCGTATCCGGTGGTGTACGTGTACATTCTCCGCGTCATGCCCATGAATCCTAAGGCATATTGCGGCATAAAGGTAATCCAGAATCCAATAAAGAACAACCAGAAAAACCAGCGCCCTTGGCGTTCATCGAGTTTAAACCCGAATGTCTTGGGCCACCAGTAATACATCCCTGCTAACAATCCGAAGACCGTACCACCAATTAAGACGTTGTGGAAGTGAGCAATTAAGAAGTAACTATTGTGAAATTGGTAGTCACCTACCACGGCACCGAGCATCACACCGGTGGCTCCTCCCACTACAAATGTCGGGATGAAAGCTAATGCCCAGAGCATCGCGACGGGTGTTCGAACTCGGCCACCCCACATGGTGAAGATCCAGTTAAAGATTTTGATACCGGTCGGGATAGCGATTAGCATGGTGGAGATTCCGAAGAAGACGTTAACACCGGGGCCAGCACCCATCGTAAAGAAGTGGTGAACCCATGTGCCGTAACTGAGTAAGGTAATCGTTATCACTGACCAGACCATCGTGCTATAGCCGAAAAGCCGCTTCCTGGAGAAGGTGGCCACCACTTCGGAGAAAATTCCGAAGGAGGGAAGGATGAGGATATAGACCTCGGGATGCCCAAAGAGCCAGAACAAGTTGACATACATCATGGGCATGCCGCCATGGGTAATTGTGAAGAAATCGGTGCCGAATAACCGGTCTAACATGGTCATGGCCAACGCGACAGTAAGTGGTGGGAATGCAAACAAGATTAAGGCGGAAGTGACCAAGGACGTCCAGACAAACATCGGCATGCGCATTAAGGTCATTCCCGGCGCTCGCATCTTGAGGATGGTCACGAGAAAGTTCACACCGGTTGCGATACTGCCAATACCAGAAATCTGAATCGCTAACAGGTAGTAATTTTGCCCGACACCGGGGTTAAAGGCCAGTTCGGTCAATGGTGGATATGATGTCCAACCGGCATTGGGCGAACCCCCGACGACAAAGGAGATGTTAAACATGAACGCCGCGAAAGCGAACAGCCAGAAGCTAATGGCGTTTAAGCGGGGAAACGCGACGTCTCGTGCGCCGATCATCAAAGGAATGGCCAAGTTGAACATGGCAAAGATGAACGGCATGGACATGAAGAAAATCATGATGGTTCCATGGGTGGTAAAAATTTCATCGTAATGCAAAGGCCCAAGAAAATGATTATTCGGGACGGCTAATTGTCCACGCATTAGTAAGGCATCGACACCGCCGCGAAACAACATGGTAATCGCGGCAATGAGGTACATGATGCCGATTTTTTTGTGGTCGACGGTTGTTAACCATTCGCGCCAAAGGTGCCCCCATTTGTGGTAACGGGTGAGGACATAAATGATGGCGGCGGAGGTGAGAACAATCAGTACGTCAGCACTTAATTCCATACCCCGAGTGGTCTCGGGCGGAAAAAGCTGCGCTAACAGTGATGACATAATCTTTTCCACCTTTCATCTCATAACTTCACGAATCCCTAATTCGAAGGCATATTCATGTACATGTTTTTCATTTGCATATACATGCCACCTTCCAAGGTGAATCCGTGTGTGGTGTTGGGGAAGGTCGATGCTGGGTAGCTGGAATAGCTTCTTGGACTAATCCAGTTGTGTTGGAGCAGTTGATGATAATCGGCTAAGGTCATGGGGCTAGCTGTTTGACGCACCGTTTGTACCCATTGTTGGAATTGGGCCATGGGAACTGCCTTGACGTTAAACGTCATGTGCACAAAGCCGGATCCCGAGAATTGACCGCTGCGTCCCCAGTAGACACCGGGATGACTTGCTTCAAGCCACAACGGCAGGACTTCGCCTGGCATTGTGTACTCCATTCCACCTAATTGCGGAACCCAAAAGGTGTTCATAGGTGAATTGGCTGTCAGTTCAAAGAGCACGGGAACCCCTGAGGGAATGTCGATGTAGTTAACGGTGGCAATATGTTGCTGGGGATATTCAAACAGCCATTTATAATCCAGGGACGTCACGTCAATAACAATCGGATCGGTTCCTGAAGGAATCTTGTCTAACGCGTAAGTTTTTTGCACGGTGGGAACGCTAATAATGATAACAATCAGAAAGGAGAGAGCAAGCCAGAATAATTCTAATTTGCGGTTGTGGTCCCAAAGCGGTCGATAAGGGGCTTTGTTTCCCGGCTTGTCGCGAAAGCGAACAATAACAATTCCGAACAAAACCCAAACCAATAACACCATAAATAACATGGCCGCGCCGGAGATATAAATGAGCCCTAATTCACTGGCGGCCACGGGACCAGCAGGATGCAACAAAACATATTGCTGGCCACAACCGGAGACCAAAAGCCCTACGGCGAGGGCCATCAGGCTTAAATAGCGGAACGCTCGTTTAGAGCGTTTAGGGGCCATGAGGAATCACCTCTTAGAATGAATTGTCAAGCAAGTTGTTCAATTCTGGATAAAATAGCTGCATACACAAGGCGTAAAAAGATACCACCTCGCCGTAGGGCGCCAAAATAACTAACCAAAACGATTTACGTCCTCCGGCACAGTGATTCTGAAAAAGTTGCCGGTGTTGCGCTACCGAACCATCATGCAAATGGTATGAACTTGTGAGAAGTAAATCACGCTTTGAGTATATTCTAGTTAAATAATGAGATCAATAAGTTTAGAGAAATTACCACGAGAATTACTTCATAGATGTACCTGATTAATCATCATTCATATTGAAATTTATCGATAATATCTCTCAAACTTGACTATGCTTATAGGGTTTTGTTACTTGTCAAGAGAAAATACAAATGACAGAAAACGTTGTGAAATAAGACGTTTAGGTATGTGGGCTAACTTAAGACAAGGAGTTTAAATAGGACGAATAGAGTAGCGCGTTGGTGTAGGCATAAATTTAATTCCCGATATAATGATCAGAAACTCCGGAGTAATTTGTTCAATTTTTCACATGCTTAGGCGTAGTATCCTGTGGTAAAGATCGATCGGTATGAAAAATGGTTTATGCTGCCCCATAGTTTTGGATATACCAAATCCATAAGGGTATTTAAACTCCGGTGAAAGAAAATTAATCAACGAAAAATCTCATGTCAGATAAAGATTCACTCCGCGACATGAACATGAGTAAGAATAGAAAACCTTCTTAAAGTCTTAACTTTAAGAAGGTGAAAGCAAAACAAACTTTATCATGGTGATTATTCAGAATAAGAGTGTCGAATTGTATGAAGATGTTAAACATGAACAGGCGGGGCTTGTCCCACCTGGCGAATGGCATGAGCCATGCCTGTTACGATTCGTTCTAATTCGTAGCGATGGATAACGAGGGGAGGGGCAATAATTAAGATGTTATTGTGCCAAGTTTCAACGTCAGTGGCCTTTCCGGCCAAAATGCCTTGGTTGATTAACCGACGCCCTAACGCACGCATAAACGCGTCACTAGCCGGTGTTTTGGTTTCGGGTTCGGTGATGATTTCTATGCCGGCCAAAAGACCTTGAACACGAATGTCTCCCATCCACGGTAAGTCTTGCAACTGATCGCTTAGAAGTTGTTCAAGATATTGTCCGGTCGCCCGAGCTTGCTCCACGAGTTGGTCTTGTTCGATGACATTGAGATTTGCCATGGCCACCGCGCAAGCAACCGGATGTCCTCCGAAGGTATTCACTTGACGGAAATGCCGTCCGGAATCTGTGGATCCCAAAAAAGCGTGGAATATCTCGTCACTCACCGCGGTGGCTCCTATCGGCATATACCCGCTGGCTAGACCTTTGGCCATCGTAACGATATCCGGTTTTGTATTATAGAGCTCATGTCCAAAAAGAGCGCCAAGTCGTCCAAAGCCGGTCACGACCTCATCAACAATGAGTTTTACATTATAGTCTTTAGCAATGTGTGCCACCCGAGATAAATAGCCGGGTGGGGAGATCAGCACCCCTCCTCCTGAAATGATCGGTTCGACGATTATAGCGGCAACGCTGTCGGGTCCTTCGATTTGGATGCGGCGTTCAAAATCCTCTGCACATTGCATCTCGCAGGACGGATATTGCATATGAAAAGGACACCGGTAGCAATAGGGAGCACTGACCTGCACAAAATCTGGAGCCATGGGTCCATAATTTCGTTTCCGTTCAGGTTGTCCTGTGGCCGATAACGCCCCTAAGGTTGTGCCATGATAACCGCGAAAGCGCGATAAGATTTTAGTTTTGTGTGGAAATCCTTGTTGTTGCCAGTACTGCCGAACAATTTTAAATGCGGTCTCATTGGCTTCGGAACCAGAATTGGAAAAATAGATATGTGGCGTATTAGGCAGATAATGAGAAAGACGTGTGGCTAGTTCGATGGCAGCAGGGTGGCTTTGGGTTAACGGATAATAAGCTAATTGCTGCATTTGCCTTAGAGCAGCATCAGTCAGTTCTTGACGGCCATAGCCAACGTTGACGCACCATAGACCGGCCGCAGCATCAAGATAAGGCTGTCCATTTATGTCGTATACGGTAGATCCCTGGCCATGTGTGATAACCAAGGGATGGCTATGATGATAATCTTGATGTTGCGTTAAAGGATGCCAGACATGTCGCCCATCATGTTCGTAAAGGGATTCCGAGTCAAATTCGTCCATATCGTCTGCTCGCCTTTCGGTATAAATGAGTCATGTAGGGGTTGATGTTTAGGAATGTTTGATCGTCGATGCGTGATTTAGGGATTCTTCGATGATATTCAATACACGTTCATTATCATCAGGTTGGCCAATCGTCATACGCGTATAGCCGGCTAATCCCATGCTGGGACCCGGTCGAATCGCAATATTGTGTAACGGTAGTGTTTTTTCAGAATCTTCCCATTGGAACGTGACAAAATTAGTTTGACTGGGAAACACGTTTAATCCTAGCTGACTTAACCGCGCTAAAATGCGGGTGCGCTCACGCTGAATCATGCTTCGGTAAATTTTGTATACAGCTTCGGCCTCCTCACTTAAAGCTGCGACGCCAGCGGCAAGTGCTAAACGATTAGGCATCACACGGCTTAAGCGTTGTGAAATGGCATGGCTTACTGAGGCATCTGCAGTTAAAACATAACCCAAACGAATTCCAGCGAGCGCGTAAAACTTAGAAAAAGTCCGGCTAATTATGAGGTTGGGATATTTTTTCAGCAAGTGAGCACTGTCTTGATCCGGATTATCGTAGGCCTCTGTTAATTCCCAATATGCCTCGTCAAGAAGAACAGCGACGTCTTCAGGTACTGACGATAAAAAGGCATCGATATCGCATGTCGGAAGATAGCCTCCCGTGGGATTATTGGGATTACAAATAACGATTAAACTCGTTTGTTCGCTCAGATTATCCACAATGTTGGTTAAATTCACCGTGCCATTTGGATTAAGGGATGTTCTCACTGTCGTAAACGCGATAGATTGGGCAATGGCATTATACAAAGGGAAGGAGGGATGGGGAATAATCACTTCACGCTGGGGATGAAAAAGTCCGCGAATAATATGCTCAATCAAATCGCCCGATCCCGAACCCAATACAATCTGCCCAGGGTCTATTTGATATTTTTCAGCCAGCCGATTTTTTAGTTCCCGGCCCGATGGATCGGGATAGCGGTGAATCTCGTGCATTGACGCGCTTATTGCCTGTAACACGGTCTCGGGAGGTGGATAGGGCGATTCATTGGCATTTAGCCGGATCATTTTATTGGAAAGACTCAGCGACCCTCGATCTAAGGGTACTTCGGTGATAGTACTCCATTTTATGGCCAACGCATCCACCTCTTGTTATGGCATCATGGTTTGATGGGTTGCATTGTACCAAATTTTTTTCGGTATCTTCATTGTGTTGTTGACCGAATTTCTGATCGAGGGAGACGAAATACTGTTCATCTTCCCGGGAAACCGAGTAGATTGGGATAAATGATGGCCACACTGAATCTATAAGATGACAGGAGGAATAAAATGCCATGACCTATAATAGCGAAATCAGACGGCAACTGGCTCAAGTGGCTTTAGGGACTCTAGAACCTGATTTGGTGATTACTCATGCGAAACTGGTCAATGTGCATACCAAAGAAATTGAACCTGACGTATCTGTTGCAGTGAAGGCAGGATTCATTGCTTACATCGGCAAATCCGTCCCTAATATCAAGGAGACGACCAAAGTGATCGATGCACACCAGCAATATCTGGTGCCGGGACTAATGGATGGACATATGCATGTAGAGAGTAGTATGCTGTCGGTCAGCGAGTTTGCCCGCGCTGTTTTGCCTGCGGGAACGACCACTATTTTTATGGATCCGCATGAGATGGCGAATGTGTTTGGGCTTGAAGGGGTAGCATTAATGATGCAAGAGGCAGAACAGTTGCCTCTTCGTGTCTTTACTACCGTTCCCTCTTGTGTGCCAGCAGCTCCTGGATTAGAAGATAGTGGACAATATTTAGGGCCCAATGAAGTGCAAAGTGCTTTGAATTTTCCCCGAGTGGCGGGTCTCAGTGAGGTTATGGATTTTCCTGGGGTCGTCAACGGGAAGCCTGAAGTCCTCGAAAAAATTCGACTAACCTATGAAAAACACCAGGTTGTGACAGGACATCTTCCAACTTCTGATGATCGCGTGATTCAAGCCTATGCCGCGACCGGGATATTTTCCGACCATGAATCCACTAGCCGAGAGGAAGCATTACGCAAAGCCAGGCGAGGGATCACCGTAATGATTCGGGAAGGAACGGCGTGGAAAGATGTTCATGAATGCATAAAGATTGTTGCCGAAGACGGTATTGATCCCCATCAATGTCTTTTAGTCACGGATGATGTCGAGCCAGCAACATTGGTTCATGATGGACACTTGAATGTCGTGGTCCGGCGGGCTATTGAGGAAGGCGTTGATGCCCTAAGCGCCATTCAAATGGTGACAATTAATACGGCTCGGTATTTTCATGTTGAAGACTGGCTGGGAAGCATTGCCCCAGGTCATGTGGCGGATATGCTTTTAATACCGGATCTTTTGGAGATGCGGCCGTGGATGGTATTTTCTGGTGGTGAGATTGTCGCGGAAAATGGTCGGTTGGTTGCGGAAATCACAGCCCCCTCTTATCCAGACTATGTGAAAAAATCTGTGCATTTGCCTCGTGCATTAACGCCACAGGATTTTCTTGTAAAGAGTGAATCGTGTTCTCACGGGGAAGTGACAGTGAGGGCAATAGGCGTCAGCAACAACAGCGCCTTAACCCATTTATATACCACCACTGCGCGGGTAGAAGATGGGGTAATTTTACCCTCGCCCGATAATGATTTAGTGTATGCGGCGGTTTTGGAACGTCATCACGGCACAGGCCAAATTGGCCATGGATTGGTGCATGGATTTGGTATGAAGCGAGGTGCTGTTGCTTCAACGGTTGGTCATGACAGCCACAATTTGATGGTGATGGGAGTGAATCCCGATGACATGGTCATGGCCGCCAATGTCTTAGCTCAAAGTGGCGGAGGGATGGTTGCTGTGTTAGATCAAACCATATTGGCTTTAGTGTCTTTACCCATTGCTGGTTTGATGGCCGAAGAATCAGCTGAGGTCATGGCAGAAAAATTGGAGACGTTAACACAGGCATGGCGTGATCTCGGATGTACACTTCACGCGCCTTACATGACGTTTTCCCTGATTGCGTTGCCGGTCATTCCCGAACTGAGATTGAGCAATAAAGGATTAGTCGATGTAATGTCCATGACACTTGTCCCGGTAGAGGTTTCTTAATCACCCGAGTGCCCGAATTTTTGCCTGTATCCACTAAATCGACAAGCAGCCCAATAAATTATAAACTACAATTAGTAGTTATTTTGACTTAGGAGGGAATGAATGTGTCCGCTATTGAGCAAATTGAGGTATCTCGTCCGGCGGCAGAGTTGGTGAACCAATTTACCCATTGGTTGGAAGAAAAACAGATTATTGTTTATGCGGTTGTCCATCATACGGAGGATATGAAAGCACGTGGGGTTGATCCTCATATGGATGCCTGGACCGTTATCTTTGGAAATCCTGTGCTTGGCGCGGCTTTTTTAGAGGAAACTCCTGATGTTGTTGTGGATATTCCCTTGCGCATTGGATTTTATCAACAACAACCCGACAAATCGTTTGTAGTCCGGCGTCATATGGAAGAATTGTTAAGCGATTACCAGTTACCCGCTTTGGTCGCCAAAAGCCGAAAAGCCGATGGCTTATTAGATCAGTGGATTGCTACACTCAAGCAGTCGTCTCAAAATTAGACATAGGAGCAGGCGGAAGGCGCCATTATGACGTTGGTTCCGCCTGTTTTTGTGAATAGAGAATCCACCATTTGCGGTACGCGATCACTGCCCAAATTCCTTCGACCACCCCAAACGGCCAGGTGCCCGCTAGCCATCCATAGAGCGACGAGCCAGTGCACGCAACAGCAAAAGCCAAGGTGTACCATAAAGAACGCTGTTCTAACGCATAGAAAATCATCATGAATGTTACAACAACCGCTCCAAATAGGGTTAACATGGCTTAGCCCACCTTATCAATATGAGAATGAAGTCATTCCCACATTGCGGGATTTTGACGAGATCGTCAACTATTTTAGGTTTTGTCATTTTTCGTTTCTTGCGCGATTGAGCATGGATACAGATTTTTACTGCGTTTTTGTTTGAAAAAACAAGAATTATGATGCCGTACAGGCTATTCTGAAACATAGGATGGAGGGATTTTAGGTGTTTTTATCGCCAAGGGAACAAGAAAAATTACTGATTGTGGTGGCTGGTGATCTGGCTGCCAAACGGTTGCAGCGAGGGTTGAAATTAAACTATCCGGAAGCGGTGGCCTATATTGCCTCGGCTCTCATGGAGGGAGCAAGAGATGGGCAAACCGTGGCCCAATTAATGAATTACGGGACGACGCTGCTTACCACGGATCAGGTGATGGACGGAGTTGCGGAGATGGTGGAGACCGTACAAATCGAGGCCACATTTCCTGATGGAACCAAATTAGTGACCGTGCATCACCCTATCCGCGATGGTCAAGAGATGAATCCTGTCGTTTTGGATGTTGTGAAGGAGCTGACAGATTCATGATACCTGGTGAAATTCAGTGTGAGGGCGATGCCGTTACAATAAATGCGTCCGGTGCTGTCATGACCCTGACGGTGCAAAATACGGGTGACAGACCCGTTCAAGTGGGCTCTCATTTTCATTTTTTTGAGGTGAATAAGGCTCTTGACTTCGATCGGGAAAAAGCTTATGGCATGCGGCTTGACATCCCAGCGGGAACGGCGGTGCGCTTTGAACCCGGAATCCGCCAAACGGTGACATTGACACCGATTAAAGGAGCACGCCGGGTTTACGGGTTAAATGGATTGACCGAAGGTCCTTTAGATAAAGAGGGGAATAAAGAAGCAGCTCTTGAACGTGCCAAACAACGCGGATTCTGGAGGCCAAAGTCATGAGTTATTCGATCGATCGTCACCATTATGCCCATTTATTTGGGCCGACTGTAGGAGACAAAATACGGTTAGCCGACACCGATTTGTGGGCTATGGTCGAAGAAGACCGAACGCTTTTGGGAGAAGAAGCCAAATTTGGCGGGGGCAAAGTTGTTCGGGACGGGATGGGGCAGGCCAGTTGGCATAGTTCCGCCCTGGGAGCACCGGATTTAGTGATTACCAACGTGGTCATTATCGACTACTGGGGGATTGTCAAAGCGGATGTCGGCATTAAGGATGGACGGATTGTGGCAATCGGGAAGGCGGGGAATCCCGATATTATGGACGGAGTCGATCCCCGGTTAATTATTTCTCCCGCAACAGAGGTTATTTCGGCGGAAGGTCTTATTCTGACTGCTGGAGGTATTGATTCCCATGTTCACTGGATTACACCCGATCTCGCTCGCCATGCCTTAATGGCGGGTTTAACCACCTTGATTGGGGGAGGAACCGGTCCGGCAACGGGGACCAATGCGACCACAGCCACTCCAGGACCATGGAATATTACCCGGATGCTGGAAGCCATGAGTTCTTTTCCCGTCAATATTGGCTTAACAGGGAAAGGCAATTCGTCGTTTCCTGAACCGTTAGAAGAACAAATTGCCGCGGGCGCCATTGGTCTTAAACTCCATGAAGATTGGGGGACGACCCCCAGAGCGATTGATACCTGCTTGAATGTTGCCGATGAGGCCGATGTTCAGGTAACAATTCATACCGATACACTCAACGAAGCGGGTTTTGTGGAAAACACGCTCGATGCGATAGGTGGACGCACCATCCATACGTACCACACCGAAGGTGCCGGTGGCGGCCATGCGCCAGATATTCTGCGCGTAGCATCTTTCGAAAACGTTTTGCCTTCTTCAACCAATCCTACTCGGCCTTATACGGTGAATACCCTAGCAGAACATTTGGATATGCTGATGGTCTGTCATCATTTGGATCCGAAACTGCCTGAAGACGTGGCGTTTGCAGATTCGCGCATTCGCGGGGAAACCATAGCAGCAGAAGATGTCTTGCATGATTTAGGCGTTTTATCGATGATGTCTTCGGATTCGATGGCTATGGGACGTATTGGTGAAGTGATTATTCGAACATGGCAAACAGCTGATAAAATGAAAAAGGAACGAGGTCATCTACCCGAAGATTCTGCCCGAAATGACAATTGGCGGATTCGCCGATATGTAGCCAAATATACCATTAACCCTGCGATCACGCATGGGATTTCCCGTTTAGTTGGGTCGGTTGAAGTCGGAAAATGGGCTGATTTAGTGCTATGGAGCCCAGCGTTCTTTGGAGTTAAGCCCTCGATAATCATTAAAGGCGGGATGATTGTGGCCGCTCAAATGGGTGATGCGAATGCCTCGATTCCTACCGTGGAACCGCAAATGATGCGTGAAATGTTTGGGGCTCAGGGACTTGCGCCTTATGAGCTGTCGTGGACATTTCTCTCTAAACAAGCTTATGTTTCTGAGCATATTCAAAAGCGCATAAAGCGGCGAGTCTATCCCGTAGAAAATTGCCGGAGTATTACTAAAAAGTCGATGATGCTTAATGACCAAACCCCTCACATCGAAGTCGATCCAGAAACCTACCGGGTTTATGTCAATGGTGAACGGATTACGTCCCAGCCAGCATCGGTTTTACCTATGGCTCAGCGGTACTTTCTGTTTTGACGGGTAATAGGTAGGATGTTTACGTCGTCAGGGGAATATTGGAGGGAAAATTAACAAGGACTGGACATTTGGCAAAGGAAAAGGATCAGGCGTAAATCCTTCCTTCTAGGTTCTTCCTTCTTCCTTAAGCCTTCAGAGAGGAGTATCGTGCTAAATACCCATGGAGACTCTCACGATCAATCAAGTTCTTCGCCGCTATAATGCCGCCACAGAGACGAAACTCACCGAATGGATTGATATGGACGTGGACCAATGCGAAAAAACGCGGTTCAAAGCTATAACCCATCTTGGCCGGATGGTGATGATAGATTTGCCACGCCATGAACGCATAACGCACGAAGACGTTATCTATGAGGATGATGAACGGGTAATCGTCGCCCGTGTCAAAGCTCATTGGGTGCTGGTTATGAAACCCAAAACCTTTTATGAAATGGGATCGTTGTGTTATCACATCGGAAATTTGCATCAACCGTGCCTGGTTCAAGAACAAGAAGTTTTTACGCCCAATGAAGAATTTCTCAAATCCTTAGCGGATTCGTTATCGATTTCATATTCTGTGGAACAGCGGATCTTACCTCAAGGGTTCGCGACCAGAAGCCGCGCGCATCACGTGCATCATGTTTAGTGACACCACCAAAGTTGGGGAGATGTTGCAATTTCTGGACGGGTTATTTCCTTCCGGGGCATTCACCCACTCCTTTGGACTGGAAACTCTTGTTCAAGAAGGTTGGATTACCGATGCGCAAACGGCCAAGTATTGGCTTGAGGCTATTATCCAAGACAGTTGGGTTCCTTCCGATGGATTAGCCGCATTACTGGTTTTTCAAGCACTGGGGCAGGCGTCCTTTCTCGATGGAGTAGCGCGCATTGATGCATATTTAACAGCCACTCGCACAGCATTCGAAAGTCAAAAAGCCTCGTTAACGATTGGACGTCGGATTTTAGCGACCGCTGAAGAATTATTAGATGAACCGGATTTGTCTATTTACCAGCAATATACGTTGTCGCGTCCTTCACTTGGTAACCAGACAGTGATTATTGCGCTTATTGGGGGGATTCGGCATTGGGGATGCGAGGCCACCTTGCAAGGCATCATTTATTTTACCTTATCAGGCTACGTGCAAGCGCTATTGCGCTTGGTACCTCTTGGACAGCGTGAGGCGCAAAAGTTACTATTTGAGCTAAAGCCATGGACTATGGATGTGCTAAAGGGTGTGCGCAAGCAAATTGACTTCTTAAGTGTGGAAGATATCGGATCGAGTATGCCGGTTTACGATATTGCTGTAATGCGCCACAAAGATCTCTATTCCCGACTGTTCCGATCTTAAATCTGAATTTTGAAAGACAGGGGAGAATCACCGTGAAACCAGTAAGAATTGGCGTGGCAGGGCCCGTTGGTTCGGGTAAGACCACCGTGGTGGAATGGCTTGCCCGGGCATTACGGGAAGATTATAGTATTGCGGTTATCACCAATGATATTTACACACGCGAAGACGAGCGCATTCTGGTGAGTAGCCAAGTGTTGCCTGCAGAGCGTATTCGGGGAGTCGAAACAGGGGGATGCCCCCATACGGCGATTCGCGAAGATGCATCCGTAAACCTTGATGCACTAGATGAATTGTGCGCAGCATTTCCGGATTTGGATATCGTGCTTATTGAAAGTGGCGGGGACAATCTTGCGGCCACATTTAGTCCGGAGTTAGCCGACTTTGTTATCTATGTGATTGATGTAGCGGCCGGGGAAAAACTTCCACGGAAGGGAGGACCTGGGATTATTAAATCCGATGTCTTGATTATCAACAAAATTGATCTCGCTCCGTATGTGGGAGCTCGTCTTGAAGTCATGATCCATGATACGGAACAAATTCGCCCAGGGCCCTATGTCTTAACGAATTTAAAAACTGGCGAAGGTTTTGAAAAATTGCTGAAGATTGTGCGGAGTGAGGCGTTATTTGAAGAGATGACAAAATCCATCTCAAACGGGGAACAATATGACCATTAGTCGGCAACGCATTCACGTTTATCCGCAGCGCATTGATACTTATTTCGAACCTCCGTTGCACCTTTTTGTGTTAAATCATTCGTCTCCTTTTCATGTTGTGAGTGCTGAGCTCGGAGGAATTTTGGAAGACGACTTCTTCGAAACAGAAATTATTGTTGAGCCTCACGCCCGCCTATGGTTGAGCACACAAGAAGCTACCAAACTGTTAGCGATGCCTAGTGGCTCGGCGGGACATCGCTGGCATATTATTTTAAAAGATCATGCGCAATTGGTTTCTATTCCCCATGCGATCATTCCCTATGCGCACAGCGATTTTACCCAAACCGTCACGTGCGAATTAGGACATCATGCCACCTTAATGTGGGCAGAAGAAATCATCGCTGGGCGGCTTGCTCATGGAGAACGATTTCAATTTCGACACTTTCACAGCCGAATGACGGTAATGCCATCAGATTCTTCCGATCCTCTCTATCACGAAAACTTATGTTTTAAACCCTTGGAGCGGTTTTTTCATCACGATGGTAGTTGGGAACAATTTACAGCGTGGGGTTCTTTGCTGGTCATGGACTCAGAGCCCATTGCAGATCACGTAAACCCCGATTACTCTCATGATGTGCGCTGTGCCCCTTACCAATTTGGTCATGAATCAAGGGACGATCAAAAATCCAAAAGGCCACGGCAATATCAGGGATTCTCGCCCATTCGGGGAGGATATATATGGCGAGTGATGTCAGAAGATCCTCAACGCGTTCACGACGACCTACAAGCGGCTGTAAACCCAAAGAGGAATTCTCGCACGGCAGATGTGGTCCTTCCCTGAAGAGTTAACGGTTTGGATCCTCTTCAAGGGGTACCAAATCTAAAGACGGGAGTGTATCCCACGAAATTTGTCCCAAGACCATAAGCGCCGTCAAAATTTCCCATAACGACAATGGATCGTGCATACGCCATCCAGTCAACTCTTCGATTTGCTTCAGACGGTATTTTAACGTTCCCGGATGAATGTACAAACGCGCACTGGCTTTTTTTATGGACATTTGCGAGGTGATATAGGTCTTTAAGGTTGTGAGAAGATCGGTATGATGCAAGTGATCTTCCTGTTCCAATGGGTGTAATAGTTTTACGCAATATGCTTTAAATTCTGGGATTTTGTGGTAATAAGGCAATAATCGAATGCCGGGTATAGAGGCAATCGACAGCGGTTTATCCATTTCGTTCTCAAAAGCAAATCGTGCGGACTGAAAAGCTTCATGAAAAGCGTAAGGAAAGTCTTCAAGATGGGATACGTTTTGGCTGATCCCGATTCCAAGAGGTGTCGGTAGATTTTGCCGAATAATCTCTGTCCAGGAAGGCATCACAGACTCGGACAAAGCTTGAGGTATTATTCCAACCAAAACATCTTGAAACCAGCCAGCTAACAGCGGTGAATGGGAAGCATTCACCCGGCTATTTTGCTTTAATCTCAATATTGTCAAGTCACGATCATGAGCGTTCAAATCAGGCTGATAGCAGACAACGACTTGAGCGGGACACAATGAGGAAAGGTGACAGAATTGATTCCAGCGTTCTAACAGATCGTCTTTATTATCATAAGCCGGACTCAACAAGATTTTCAGTAGTTGCTGCCCTTCGTCCCAACTGATGGGAAGAATTTGAGTTTCAGCCCAACTCATTGCTGTCAATCGTGCTAATACAGGAAGCCAGCGTACCATATCTTGAGGGTGAGCCGTTTTAGGTTGGATAAATAGTCTTCCGATTAGTTGATTACGCCAATGAACGGGATGACTTAACGCGATATGTGTTTCATGAGGGGGTTTTCCCCATATCGGGCCATTGTGTTCTTCTAGCCAAATCGGAGCATTTAGCCATGATTGCACTGCCGCTAGCAAATCCGGTAGGGATTTGGGGCCATCCGTTAACAGCGCGGACAACTCCGGGGAAAGGGGGACAGTGGGGAGCTCTTCTGTGCGTTCCCAAAACGCAGCCGAGACAGATGGATAATCGGTGGAAGCGACATAGGGAATGGTTACGGGACCCGTGGGAGGATGTGCCGTGACCACCAGGCGACAGGGTCGATCATCAAGGGCCCAGGTTTGTTTCATACTGATCCAAATAGGTTGGCCCGTCAACGCCGCGGTTGAACCCAATACATGACAGGTTAATAAACATAAACGAGGATTGGCCCGGCTTAAAGCGGCAATAGGACACGCATCAATGTTCAGGATAATCTGATCGTTGTCCATGCTCACGTGAACTTCGGCACCTATGGCTTGCTTGAATTTCGCTACGGCTTGCACGGCATGAGATAACGTATGCACGGGTAACTGATTGTCGGCGATCCACTGTTGCACCCATTTCGCAATGCGGTAGGATTTTTCGACTGCCCCCGTTTGTCCAGACAATTCAGATGACGATTTAGCGAGAACACGCTCAACAAATTCTTCACGCAATGTCATCGGCAACGCCTCTTTCTTTGCGAAACAGGAATGGGTTTTTACGATCCCTTTGTCCATATGGACAAAATTCCCATAGGAATATGCGCTACTTAATTAATGACGTAGTAATAAATGGCTATTACCATTATACATGCACGATCAAAAAGTAAAAGGAGGATGACAATGCTATTCGAAACCTTAGATCAACAAATCAAGAATTACGCTGATTGGGTTTTACGGCGTCAGCGGGGCATTCCCAACAACCGGCGGTTATTCGTTGTGGCGTGTATGGACGAAAGATTACCGGTTGAGGAGGCTTTAGGGATTGACAAGGGTGATGCCCATATTTTTCGTAATGCGGGCGGTCTGGTCACCGACGACGTTATTCGTTCCGCTATGTTGACGACGAACTTTTTTGGTACCGAGGAAATTATTATTGTCAATCACACGGAATGTGGGATGATGTCGGCCAAAACTGAGGCATTAGTGCAAGCCATGAAGGACAAAGTGGGCAATCTTGAACAGGTGGCTCTCGATCCCTCACTACCTGAATTGACATTGAGCGATCCGAATGCCTTTGGACGGTGGATTAAGATGTTTGATGACGTGGATGAGATTTCTGAGGCCCAAGTAAAATTTCTACGAAACCATCCCTTTATTCCGGCTCATGTCACTATTCACAGCTATGTTTATGAAGTGGAAACGGCTCGCTTACGCAAACCTCATGAACGTCTGGCAGAACATGTCAATGACGCACGGACGATGATTGAACATGCGTATTTAGCCTAGCTGTACCGACGGCCATAAAACAGGGGAAGAAAGTTTCCCCTGTTTTTTATTATGCTACATCGTCCATGTAATGGCTGCGATTTAGTCCCTTGGTAAGTTCTGCATAGGGGAACTCTCTTTCTTATGGCGGTATAGAGTATAGCAACAACGGTATTGAGAAAGGTGAGAAAAAAATTATGCGGTTGAAAGCGCGCAGCATCGGCGTCGTTGCAGTGATAGGTAGTGTTGTCACCTCGTTATTAGCCGGATGTGGCCAAAATGCTACCAAGAATAGTGCACCGGCTCACTCCACAGTTTTATCCAAAACCGTCATTCATTTTCCTGGGGGGAACGTGAAGCCTTTAGCTCATCTCACCACGGTCTATGTGGCAGATGATAAGGATCCAGCAGGAGCTGGCATAATGTTAGCGAATGCATTAGGGTATTTTAAGCAACTTGGGATTCGCGTCAAATTAGAAACATTTAATTCCGGAGCTGATGAGTTTAATTCCTTGGCAGCCAATCAAATCGACGTCGCCCGGGGTCTCATCTCGGCGGCATTTTTTAACTCGTATTCCCAAGGTCTGCCGGTCTACTTAGTGGCTGACGGGGGACATAATTTGCCGGGACGACCGTATTTTGCCCTGGTTTTGCGTAAGAGCTTACAAGGTCGCATTAAAACATATTCCCAGTTAAAAGGACTAAAAATTGGTTTGGTATCCTTTGGCAATGTCAATCAGCTATTCTTAGACCGGGCTCTGGCTAAAGGGCATCTGACTAACCATGATGTACATCTGGTGGTTGTCGACTCGTTTTCCGATTTAGTCACAGCGATGGGCAATGGAGCGGTTGATGGTGCCATGTTGGTAGAACCGGATATTTACCGGGCGACGTCCGAAGGTATTGGCTTTGTATTTAAAGATCCGACACAATATGCTCCGCAAGAAGAAGCTTCGACATTGATGTTTTCCTCAAATTTTGTTAAGGATACCCCTGTCGCACGGCGATTCATTTTAGCGTATCTCGAAGGGGTTCGGTATTTTGATACGCACTTTGTCTATTCGCATCAGGGAGAAAATAGGGTGCTTCACATCATTAGCCAGGATTCTGGGGATCCTGTGTCACTACTTACCCATATCAATCCAGCAGGACTTTCTCCATATGGCACCTTTTCTGTGGCTCAAGTGCAACAAGACGAAAATTGGTACCAACAATATGGAACCGTGACCCATAATGTTCCCGCCACCAAATTGGTCAACTTAAGTTTTGTCAAATGGGCGGATCAAATTCTTGGACCATACCATTATCCAAAGAATCCCCATCCCTAATGATTCCTGAACAATGGCAAATGCGCCGAGGAGGTATATTTATGGCCCAAAGGATTAAGACGGAAAATCTTTCTCCGGACTTGCAAGTCGTGATCCGTAAGCCGTTTTCAGGTCATGCTTCATGGAGACGCGATTTCACGCATTCCTTGAATAATCGCCTGATCCAATTAGCTTCACCCATCGCTCTTTTGATTGTCTGGGAATTAATAGTTCTCTCTGGTGTGGTAAACGCGAAATTCTTTCCGGCACCGACCGAAATCGTCGGGTCATTTTGGCATCTGGCGAGCAGCGGATTATTATACCTTGACTTAAAAGCTAGCTTGTACCGGATATTGGCAGGGTTTTTTCTGGGTGCTATTCCCGGTTTGATTCTTGGTTTGCTGATGGGATTGTTTCCTTTCGTTCGCGCTGTTCTCGAGCCGGTGGTTTCGGCTACGTATCCCATTCCTAAGCTGGCTCTTTTACCGCTGTTTATGCTGATTTTCGGTATTGGTAATCTTGAAATGATTTTGGTGATTGCCACGGGAGCGATTTACCTGGTCTTAATTAATACGGTTTCTGGAGTGCTAGAAATCCCCTCGATATATTGGGATGTTGCCCGCGATCTCAAAGCGAACTGGTGGGATCGTTTTAAAACGGTAGCACTGCCGGGAGCGTTGCCGCTTATTTTTACGGGCCTTCGTTTATCGATGGGAATGGCTGTCCTACTGATTGTCGCGGCCGAAAGCGATGGAGCAAACCATGGTGTAGGCTTTCTCATTTGGCGAGCCTATGACATCTACAATATCCGTCAAATGTATGTCGCATTTGTCCTGTTATCGCTAATGGGATATCTCTTGACGTTAGTCATCAACGAAATTGAGCATGTCGTCGTTAAATGGCGATAAGTCAGCGTAAACCGGGGGGACTGATGATGGATGAGTCTCGATTAAGTATCGAAGTCAAACAGGTGAGTAAGCGATTTAAAAGCCGGCATCAAGAAATGGAAGCGATAACGGATATTTCCGTGAATGTTATGGCGGGGGAGTTTTTTTGTGTGGTAGGTCCCAGTGGTTGTGGGAAGACGACGCTGTTAAGGATTTTGGCGGGATTAGAAACGCAATCCGCCGGGGAAATTATCCTGCATTGGCAAGAACGCGATAGACCTCTGACCACCATGGTGTTCCAAGAACAATCAGCTTTTCCTTGGATGACGGTGCAACAAAATGTGGAATATGGTCTTAAGCTTCGCAAAATGCCCAAGATGGAACGCGAATCAATTACCCGTCACTGGATTGAGAAAGTGGGATTAGAAGGATTTGAGCATCATTATCCCTCACAGTTATCAGGAGGAATGAAACAACGTGTGGCCATTGCCCGGGCTTTTGCGAACGATCCGGAAATTTTGCTGATGGATGAGCCGTTTGCTAATCTTGATGAGCAAACCAAATTAATCATGCAACAAGAACTGATTGAACTCTGGGAAGCGAATCGAAAGACTGTCCTATTCATTACCCATTCCATCGATGAAGCCATCGTTCTAGCAGACCGGGTGATGGTACTAACGGCAAGACCCGGGCGAGTCAAGAAAATTTTTTCTGTGGATTTTCCCCGTCCTCGACAGATTGCTGAACTGCGTTCTCATCCGCAATTTGCCGCCCTTTTTAGCCAAATTTGGTCCCTGTTGCGTGAAGAAGTGAGCCCAACAAGTAGTAAGATTGTTTGACATCAATGTATTGTTCCATCCATGCCATGAAGCTTTCACGACTTCCGGGCTTGAGACCAGGGGGCTTGATTGTAACTGTCTTGGGCTGTTTAAAGACCGCCGTCAAGTATTTCTTTTTCCAGATGCATCGTCACAACCCAATTGGGTACATCCACAATTTCTGAAATCTTTAAATCGGCTGCCACGCTGGCGATAAGGTAGGCATCCACCGCTGATAGTCCCGTACGGTTACAAATTAACGAAATCATATGGCGTGTGGCTTGACGGGCGGCTTCAAATAAATCCGGCCCAATACCGGTCGTTACCCACGCGCGGCCCCGCCTTTGAGCATGGGCAGGAGTTTCGAGTTGCGGTAAAGTGACGGAAAGATTTTTTTCTAAATGAACACGAATTGTAACGAGAGCGTCGGTTTCGATAGCCGTGCCAGCGACTTCTCCATCTCCTTGAGCCGCATGAGTATCCCCCAGTGATAAGAGGGCACCTTTTACCGCCACGGGTAAATAAAGGCGGGATCCAGCGACCAAATGACGAATATCCATGTTGCCACCTTGGGCACGGGGAGGAACTAAGGAATGGTCGCCGTCTTGGGGAAGGGCAACCCCTATTGTGCCAACAAATGGTTTAACAGGAATGCGTAACCCTGGCAAAAGTTCTGCGTAATTGTGAGTGATGTGTGAAATGCGTAAATGGGGATGAGGGAACATTTCATGTAATAATCCAAAGCCAGGAATATTAGCGGTCCATCCCCAATCGTTAACATCGACGGCCAAAATGTCTACCACGAGGGTGTCCCCTGGCTCAGCATTATCGACGTAAATGGGTCCCGTCACTGGATTGACCCGGGAGAAATCGAGGTGACGTACATCCTCACTTTGTGAAGTTTCATTCAGCTGACCGCCCGAGGCGTTTGTTACCTCGACCTCAATGGTTGCATGATTGGGAACATGAACAGCGGGTTCTAGATGATTATTCCATACCAAATGTGATTGTGATTTTGATAAATGAAAGGACAGCACGAAAATCCTCCTCATGTCAATGAAGTCAAGACATTCCATAGATATTGGGTTTAGTTAACCACAAGCAAGCCGTTCCCGACAAGGGCAGAATAGTTCTGTCTTGACCCAAGACAACTTGTGACAAGACTATTGCCCCTGGGCATCAGAAGAATGAGATTCAGATTGAGGTACACGTGCCGTGACATAAGCAGCAACCATCCAGATGATCACAAACACAGCCGTTAAAACACCGCTTTCCCAAATTTGTTGAAAATTGGGGTGAGCCTCGACCGTTAAAAGAACCAAAAGATGACGAACTGAGGCTAAAGACGCTAAGGTGATAATCAATTCAGGGCGAATATGGTGGGTCGATTGCATGACCCTAGCAGTATGCGCGAGCTCAGCAAAGAGGAACGCTAACATTAACGGGTCGATGCTCGCATGTAAAGCGGTTAATAGATGATGAGCATTGACAATCCACAGCCAGAACGTGTCAGCCAACACGAGTACCGTCGCTAGTGTAAATGCGGCCGTAACGCTACCCCATAGCCAAGATTCAAACATACAACGCTTCGTGGTCATCATCCTTTTTTAAAGAATCGTGCTCGCCATCATACCATAGAATTCCGATAATGTTCAAGATAATAAAGAATTATTGGACGACGATCAGATTTTGATGAGATTTCTGGAATAGAGCACGAACTTGAGCGTAATGCTCATAATGCGTATTTCCAAAAAATCTGTTAGGGTAACAGTATTGAGATTTTCATGGATCGCGCATAGGGGGGATCGTTTCGGGTGGACCGAGATACCAAAAAGTTTTGGCAAGAACGAAAACGCCAGATGATGGCAGGTAACCGTTCCCGACTGGGTCCGAGCGGATGGAATATCTCTCATCGGGTGACCGTGGCGTTGATTGCGATCGAAACTGTGGGATGGCTACTCGAGTCGTTTTTTCCGGGATTCATTTTACATTTATCCCAGTCGGGGGGGCGCGTCGCCCTCATCTTACTGGCAACCATCATGCCCGGAAGTCTCTTGGGTTTGGTTTTCGCGGCGTTTTTTATTTGGATTGTTGGATCACAGTTAGAGATTGTCGCAAAACCATGGCAATATCTCTTGGTCTTTTTTGGTGCGGGTATCGTGGGTTCTACGGTAATGACGATTATGGGGGGGCTAGGAGGAGCATTAGCTGCATTTGGTTTGGCTGGCGCCTATGTCTATGCCATGTCCCGATACAACTATGGTGCGGCTGTAAGATGGGCGCTATTTCTCTTGCTGATTAACGTGTTATTATCGGGGTTTCAGCCCGCGATTCTGCTCGGTATGGCGGGTTCGTTCGGTACAGGATTAGGGTTGGCTTGGACGACGGGTATTGGCGAAAGACGGTAATAATAATCCAGCTCTCCGAATCAAATCGGGGAGCTGTATACGAATCTTTTTACTCGTTTTCGATAGGTATCGATTTGGCCGTGCGCACCGCTGTTTTAGGAATGGTTACCGTTAACACGCCACGTTTCAAGGAAGCACGCATGTGTTCTGTATCGGCATCTTGAGGTAAGGGAATTTCACGGTAAAATTTTCCGTAGACCCGTTCTGTCCCGTACATACGAGCTCGATTCACATGCCGTTCTTCCTGTTTTTCTCCACTCAAAATTAGAGTGTGATCCTCAATGCTCACACTCATATCTTTAGCGTCTACACCCGGTACGTCAAAACGCACATAATAATTGGTATCGTCTTCAACTAAGTCTGCTGCCGGGGTCAGTAATGTGTCATAAGTCGTTGAGTCATGAAACCCCCAATTGAAAGTGCGTGTTAAACTATCGAAGAGTTGATTCATATCATTTTGCAAGCGAATAAACGGATCGCGAACATCGATAGTTTGTTGAGTTCTGCGAATCGGAAACAGACTCATAACAACCACCTCCAATATCTGTCTTTGACTTTATTTGACCTTACATTTTTATAATAATCGCTTGGAGATTCTTGTCAAGAAGGGATGTGAAATTTTTGATATCTGATTCGTTGCTCATTGCGGCAGTTGTCACTCATGAAGATCACGAATTCATCCGCGAGATCTGGCGCACACACTGGGGTGGGGCGGTGATGGTTTCTCGCGGTAAAATTTACCATATCTCTGAATTGTCCGCATTGATTGCAAAGAAAGATGATAAATACAAAGGTGCACTGACCTATAGCGTTTGTGGTGAAGAATCTGAATGTATCACACTCAATGCTTTAACTCAGTATCAGGGTATTGGCACGGCGCTTGTTTTGGCATGGGAAAATTGGGCCCGCCAACATCATGTCAAACGGTTATGGCTTATCACCTCGAACGATAATTTAAAAGCGTTGCGGTTTTATCAAAAACGCGGATTCCGACTTTGCCGTATCTATCCTGGCGCGATTGATGCCGCGCGCTGTCAAAAACCTTCTATTCCTCTGTGGGGTGACAAGGGCATTCCGATTCACGACGAAATAGAACTTGAAAAATGGCTGACAGTATGAAAGGAAGACCTTGAAAAAATTGGATGGCTTTTGTTTATTCCTTGGAATTAGGAATTAAGGATTATATAAATATAAGACATAAGATAAAAAATTTTATCGCTGTAGTTAATAAGCACTATGAAAAGTGATGGCGATAATATAGAATGATCATAATCTAATGCCCGAACATTTTTTATTATCAGACCTGGGGAGGGATTATGATGGCCATTCTCATTGTCGTTCTCACAGCAGCATTTGCGCCCATTTTCATTGCTCTTTTTGGTTCTAGCCTATGGTCTTTCATGAAACATCTTGTGTGGACGGCTTTAATCCATCCCTCAAACCAAGTTATTGTATTACCGGGGGGATGGCGCCGCAAAGCGGCGTGGTTTGTCCGTCCTTCGAAAAAACCATTGCCTCCAGAAGAACGGGATGTGTCCTAAGGACGTTTAAATTCCTTCTCATGACTGGGCCCATGACGGCAGAGGAAGCGGGAGCCCTTTATTGGGAGGCATTAAGAGATTTTCTGGTGTTAAAAAAGACGGTTCGGGATTAATGATGAGATACGTGGGAATCCATTGGCCTTGCCACTGCCAGAGACTTACGAGCTGCACCCAACCCAATTTGCGAGATTTAACGACAACCCCAAGAACGATGGTGTGGGGACGGGTCTGCATGGCCATCATAAAGCCTGCCAATGAAGCGTGTGGAGTTTGATTTTGATACCATGAGGCGATGGATGGCGACACACTGACGTGCGCAGGTGCAGCTTTGTGCTGGACGAAATTGTTCGCCCAAGCCAGCATCGTGCGCCACGGCAATGGTAACGCGCCTGGGACGCGTGGTGACATCGTCATAGGCTGCCACGTGATCTCTTTTCCATGGCTTTGGCCAAAATACATACTGCCATGGACCAAGACGGGCCAGACCCACCATGTTTGCTTAGGATCTTGTGGATTAGCAACAATCCACGGAAGCCATTTAGGAGTGGTGTGCGAGGAGGTCAATAATCCAGGGATGCCATGTTGGATCCATTGATGGGTCCACGGTGCATAAGGATCACTGACATTCACAACCTGTTTGCGAGCATGAACTCCCAAAAGCGTGGGGAGGGATTGATATTGTTCTCCAATGACGATACCTATTACGATAGCGACTATTAAAACAACTGGCTGGCAAAATCCATTTTCCCCTCTTCATCGTTCGCGTTCCCCCAACCCTGCGACACATTGCGGTCTTGATTATAGTCCATGACGTACCGGAGGTGTTTTGATGGTATGTCCCGGGATTAATTTTCTAAACCCGTCAGAGATACCAGTATAGTGAGAATGATTAACCATGATGGTGTCATTAAATGAGATGGATATAGCGTTCCACCGGGAGAGAGAAGACAATTGCGCCACCCACCACAACGGTAGTGGGGTATGCATAGATATCAGGATGAAGGGTGACGTAGCCTTTTTGTGCGAGTATCTCACGTTCGTGGCTATGTTGTTCAATTATGGACAAAATGGCAGGAATTAGTGCCTTATCCGTTCCAATCATGAAGGTGGTATTGCCCAGGTTAAGAAAGGCGCCCCGGCTGGTGATTTGCGTAAAGCGAATATGGTTCTGTGTTAAGGCTTTCGCTACAGCTGGAGCGTCTGGGGATTGAACAATAATAAAAAGCAATCGATTGACAATCATAATCGTCATCCTATCTTGTCGTATGCCATTGAGCGTTGGGATGGTATTAGGTTATGGATAGAAAATAATGACAATCAATCTATTTCTATCATAATCGAAAGCCCAAAACAGGCATAGGAGAGAAAAATCTAGACACAACTTCTGAAATCCCCGAGGAAACATCTTTTTACTCTTTACTTTGTTTGTCCCTGTTGCAATAAATACATCTTGTAGTAAAGACCTTGGCGGGCGAGTAATTCCTGGTGTGTCCCTTGTTCTACGATTTCTCCGTGATGTAACACGATGATGAGATCGGCGTCCTGAATTGTTGACAGCCGGTGCGCGATGGCGATCGTCGTGCGGCCGTGGCGCATCTGGGTCAGCGCTTGTTGTATGGCGTCTTCCGTTTCGGTATCAACACTGGCCGTCGCTTCATCAAGAGCCAAAATTACTGGATTGATCGCCATCGTCCGGGCAAATGAGAGTAATTGGCGCTGACCGGTTGATAAGGTGGCACCACGCTCTCCAATGGGCGCATGATAGCCCTCGGGGAGTTGGCGAATAAATTTGTCCGCTTGGACAAATTGTGCTGCTTGGATGACGTCATCATCTGAAATGAAGTGATTGCCTAAACGAATATTGGATGTAATATCTCCAAAGAACAGAAAGGGTTCTTGCAAGACCAAACCCATCTTTCGCCGTAGTTCCTGAGAGGAATACTGGCGCAAATCGACGCCGTCAATATAAATGTGGCCTCGTTCTACGGGATAAAACCGCATTAATAAATTGATGATAGAACTTTTGCCACTGCCGGTATGCCCCACAATTGCTACCGTTTGACCGGGATGCGCGGTAAAACTGATATGCTTCAGCACATCGGTTTGCCCGTCATAAGAGAAAGACACATCGTCAAAGACCACTTCGCCGTGGGTAATCTGGGGCTGATCGTCACCGATTTTTCGGGGAGCCAATTCATTATGGTCGAGAATTTGAAAAACACGTTCAGCCGATACCATCGCCTGTTGAAAGAAATTTAACCGTTGCATCATGTTATTGATGGGCTCAAAAAATCGGCTTAAATAGGCAACAAATGCATAAAGTACCCCAATATTGACAGCGTGCGCAAAAGAGGAAATTCCAAAATACCACAGGATGAAAATGAGGGTCAAAGAATATATGACATCATTTAAGGGACGCAATAACAAGCTATTCAATTGCATATTACGAAAGCGAGCCATGCGGTATGCATCATTGATTTGTCCAAATTCCCGCCGCATCCGGCGCTCTTGGCGCATGGATTGAATAATCGCCATGCCTTGCAATGACTCGTTAAGCTTGGCATTGAGTAAGGCAAGCTGTTGACGTGCACGGTGAAAGACTGGCGAGCTTACCTTTCGGTATAAGGCCATCACTCCAATTAAGACGGGCACTAAAATGAGACAATACAATGCTAACTGTGCATTTAACGAAAACATTGCGATAAGGATGCCGCCTAAGACCGTCACGTTTTGAACAAAGGTTGAGAGCACGGTCATGAACATTTCCAAAATGGACTGCGTATCATTTGTAATTCGAGAGACAATGACTCCAACGGGTGTGCGGTCGAAAAATGAGAGAGCAATTTCCTGCGCTTTGTCAAATAGTTCAATACGCAAACGTTGAATAATGTCTAAAGCAAGGATTTGAAACAGTTGCAATTGGATGATGTTAAGAATAGCGGTGACAATAACTAAACTCAGATACAAACTCGCCAATTCTGCTAACACGATCCGGGGAAAATGCCGGGGAATCAAATATTGATCGAGAAAAATCTTAATCAAAATCGGTTGAATGACATCGGTTGCCGTGGCTGCCATTAAGACAAAAAATGCCAACAACAGTTTTCGGCGGTAGGGAAGTAAATATCCTAGCAATCGACGAAAAGTCCCTGTCGGCACAGCGATGGATGAAGATTGACTGCCTTCTAGAATCATACTTCAATACCTCCTTGCTCGACCTGGGTTTCAAGTTGCTGGCGTCGGTACATGTCCCAATACCGTCCTCCTAGACCCCATAAGCTGTCATGCGTTCCGCGTTCCACAATAGTGCCGTTTTCGAGCACAATGATTTGATCCGCGTGTTCCACCGTGCGCAGTCGATGAGTGGCGATGATCGTGGTGCGTCCTTGCCGGTTCTCTTTAATACTGTTCAAAATATGGGTCTCTGTGCGGGCATCAACCGCTGAGAGTGTATCGTCCAGCAATAAGATCTCGGCATCTTGGAGTAAGGCTCGTGCAATAGATATCCGCTGTTTTTGTCCTCCCGATAAATTGGTACCGCGCTCGCCTACTACGGTTTCAAATCCCTGAGGAAATTGTTGAATGTCTTCGAGGATACTTGCGAGATAGGCGGCGTTGACAATCTCGTCATGGGTCGCATCGGGTTTTCCAAAAGCAATGTTTTGGGCCACGGTTTCCGAAAAGATGAAAGCGTCTTGTGGTGCATAAGCAATGCTTTGGCGTAAGGCGTCTAATGTGACATCGTATATCGATACATTGCCAATGAGAATATCCCCTTCGCCAGCCTTCAAATCAAACTCGCGTAATAGCAGGCGGAGCAAAGTTGTTTTCCCAGAGCCGGTACGGCCAACAATGCCGAGTGTTTGCCCTTTTTCAATTTCTAAGACGATGTCTTTGAGAACTGGGCGATCATGTTCTGGATAACAAAAATGGTGAATATCAAAAATGACCCGTCCCGTCGGTACCACATTTACCGCATGTGGACGGTTTGTCACTGCGGGTGGGATTGCTAGCAATTGTTTAACACGTTCGTAGGATGCACTCCCGCGTTCGACGATATTAAATAAGAAACCAAAAGCCAACATGGGCCAGATTAATTGGCCAAGATAGAGTGTAAAAGTTGTCAGGTTCCCCAAATTTAACGATCCATGCACAACAAACCATGCTCCAACGGCAATAGACAAAAAATATGAAAGTCCAACAATGACCGATATTGTGGGATCGAACAAGGAGTCAATGCGGGCGACGGCAACACTTTTGTCCACGACATCACGGGAAAGAGCTACGAAATTTTCCCGTTCCCACTTTTCCTGACCAAATGCGCGCACGACACGGATTCCCGATACATATTCTTGAACACGGTCATTGATGTCAGAGAATGCGGCCTGCGCCAAATAAAAACGGTCATGAAGCATCTTGCCATAGCGAGTCACCGCGTAGGCCATGAGCGGCATCGGAAGCAATGAAATAATCGTGAGCTTCCAATTGATAAAAGCCATGGTCGTAATAACGACACTCCCGGTGGTAAGGGAATCGACGAATGTGAGCACGCCTTCGGAAGCGGTGTCTTGAATCGCTTGGACATCATTGGTTGAGTGGGCCATGAGATCGCCGATACGCTTATGATGGTAAAATTCCGGAGACATGAGGGTGAAATGATCATAAAGCCTAGTCCGGAGTTCTGCGCCTAGTTGAATGGCTCCTCCAAATAATAAAATGCGCCACAAATACCGAATGGCATAGGTGATCAAGGCGGTGATCAAAATAATGAGCAGATCATCGTCAAGTTTTCCGCGCGTGAGTGTGTGATGCGTTAAATCGTTAATGATCAGTCCAACAATACGCGGAGGAATCAAGGATAGAAGAGCAACCATCATAAGGAGCAAAATACCCACAATATATCGAGTCGGATGACGGCGAAAGAACCACATCAGATCCAAAAAAACGCGCACGATATTGTCCTTTCTGGTTTTCCAACCACAGGAAAAACACCTTAAAATCTTATTACATACCAGTTAGCCTGAACAACTGTCGTCACGATGTCGCTAACTCATGTCGCCTTGCAATATGGTAATGGTTCATTGAGTTCACGAAAGTACAAAAACAGACTGCCAATCAGAAAGCGAGACATCGATTATTTTATCACTTTGTCTCAGCCAATCTGCTAGCGTTTAGGGATTCTAAGGCTAAAGACTTAGCAAATTTCTTGATTTTGTTGGGTTTTGTTCGTGGCGTTTCGAACAAAAACGGTGAGTTATATGAGATTTTAGGGTTCGTTGTGTGATTTTCGGTCTAGTATTGTGACAAGATCAAGATGGTCTGTGGCCAAGCCCGCTTGTAGCAGTTAAAGGTCCATGATATTTAAGATAAGGCATTTCGACTATTAGATTAGCGCGATGTCCTCCCTTATCATATTAAGAACATCAGACATTATGATGCTTTCCCGAAGCCTGCTGTTTTCGTTGCAACCGGTGCTGATAACTAAGACATGAAACCAAGCCACTTCCGTTACTGAAAACTGGCTTGGTTTCAACGTCATAAATAAAACGGGGGAACAAGGCAGTAATTTTTTAATGAGTTAAGGCTTCAATGTCTTGCGTTAAGTTTGATACATCAGGACTTCCTAATCCTGTTACCCGGTTGTATCCTAACTGATCATAGTAAAACCAGTTGTTCCCTTTGGTAATCGTATGAAAAGCCGGGTATAACGTGTTTTCGGGACTTTGAAATACAGTATAGAACAGGGGATTGGCGAAGCCAATTTGGGCATGTAATGCGCTGTCCATCACAGCAACAATTCCGGCCCATTGTGGAGATGCAAAGGATGTTCCGCCGAACCCATTCAACCATCCTTCCCCATAAGGCGTGCCGGGATTTGTGTCATAAACGGCATAACCCGTAAAGGGATCCGCGTTGAGGGCGACGTCAGGTACATTACGTCCTGCCGTTTGGGGGAATGAAGGTCCATATTGATAAAAAGGACGACGGAAAATGTCGGACGTTCCTCCGCCTGATCCTATCGGGAAAACGGCTTGGAAGAATTGGGCCTCAGAGGTGTAGCCGAAATTTGCGTAATATGGCAGTAAATAAGACCAACCCCATCCATGCTCTGTTCGCATAGGAATGTAGCCACCAGGAATAGGCACTTCACCGTTTATGGGCAAGGTGGTCCCACCGGCCGCTGTAATATACGGTGATGAGGCTGGAAAATCCACTGAAGGCGCACTGATGATCGGGTAGCCATCATAGGCTCCATAATCTCCTGATGCGGCGAATAAAGATTGTCCTTGGGCAGCCCCCTCCATAAAGATATTGTTGATGGAAAAGTCATAGGCCGGAGTTGCCAATAATTCGTCTTCACCCCAGCTGCAGGACATCGTTTGTGCTTGATCTTGGCTGACTACGGCATTGAAGAGATCATAGAATCCCTGGGAGGTATTAGGGGCTTCATAGACTAAGATATTGGCCCGGGGTGCCAACGAACCCGAACGTTCCACATCTAATGTGGTTTCGATTCTTCCGGAGCCTGGACCACTATCCCCAGATGGGAATCCTCCATCAACCGGCACAATATTTAGGGTAGCTTGGCCTCGGTTAATGTGATAATACTTCCAAAAATACTGTGCGTCTGACGGTTGAAATGTGGCTAAGGTGGCAATAGCAATCGTCTCGTGTTGCCCTAGTGCTTTCTGTTGATAGAGTGGGGTGAGCTGATAGGCTTGTGCAATTTGTTGGGGGCTGTATCCTTGCGGGGAAGTGGTCGAAGCCGTAGATGAAGATGAGTGAGTTAAATCAGAAATGGTGTTAAGTGCCGGATGGAATGCATGGTATGTGGTCAGTCCTATGAACCCTGAGATAAGGTTAGCCACATTAGCGGGCAAGCTTGGGTCTTGAGTATTTGCCGTAAAGACTTGCTTGCCATGACGGTAGTGCATCATTTGCACATGCAAGGCTTGCTCAATTTGGCCATAGGTTCCACGGAGGGTTAAGGTATTATGATTGGAAGACACGGACTGTAAGGCCAGGCCGTACTGGGAAAAATATTGGGTGACTTGGTGGATTTGATTCGTTGTGGGACCAAATTCCTCGGTAAACTGTGCTGGACTTAGAAAATGGCGATAATTTGCAGATGAAGGCGAATACAGGCTTTGGATCAAGTTTTTGAGTTGATTGACATGACGCCAATTAAGGCTCACCTCAAAGGTTGTTGTGGCAGAAGATGGCACTGGTCCTTGCAGCGTTGATTGCTTCAGTAGCTGATGCGCCACATTATGATGCATTATGGTTAGGGACGGATTAGATGCTGCAAGGGTTGTGGATGCAAAGAATAGAATGCTTGCCATAGTCGCTGAAGACAGCATCAGGATTTGGCGTTGTCTCATGACGAAACCCTCCTATCGTAATGTCGTTGCCGATATCGTGCAATAGGCTACAAAATCCTTTGAACCAAAGGTCTGTAAGGTTTTTCAGGGTTATTTTGCAGTTTTCAGTTCTAATGGGAGGATTCGTAGTTAATAGCTATATTCCTTTATCCGCTGGGAAATTTCGTCCGACATTCTCCGACCGATTTTGCGCAGAAAAGAACCCAATTCACATAATGTGGCAATTAATGGGGAGATTTGGGAGGTTTGGGCTTCCTAAGGGGAGATAAGGTGCCTAAGGTGATAAATGTTCCGATTACAAGAAAGAGAAGGCCTAAGCCCATAATCTTGGCGCGAAATGGGAATATGGCCGTAGAGATGGTGCCAAATCCTAAAATGCCAAATACGCTACCTAACGTAAACCGAATGATGGCGAGCCATCGTTTCATTATTGTATCGCTTCCTCATTATACGGTTATTAAATTGTCATGCCGATCTTTACATGAACGTGAACGGCCGGAATATCAGGAAACTTTATCACCCATTATATCGTGAATTCATTGCTTGGCGACACAAAGATAATCATTGGTAGAAAGATTGTTGAACTTTCTGTGGGATGAAGGTAACCGTTTCTGACCTGAAGACAAACTCCAGAGTGTGAGATAGGCTTTTTCCTTGGAATTGATAAAATGGGAGAAAGGGGTTTTGCGATGACGCCTAAATTATGAACCTATTATGCAACGAGAGGCAGGACAAAAATGTTTGCTATGGTTATTGATCAATACGGGCCCCCAGAAGTATTACATGGAGCATCGGTTGAGTTGGGAACCCTAGGGCCTTTTGATGTGCTCATCAAGAATTATGCAACATCAGTAAATCCTGTTGATTGGAAAGTCCGGCAAGGCTATTTGCAAGCACGATTGCCCCTCAAATTCCCCGCCATCTTAGGATGGGATGCAGCCGGAATTATTGTCCAGGTAGGTCCTAGTGTAAGTCGTTTTCATGTTGGCGACAAAGTGTTTACCCGCCCAGCGATAGATAGACCGGGAACCTATGCCGAGTATGTTGTGGTTCACGAAAATCTAGTGGCGGCAAAGCCCTCATCTTTAAGCTTTCTTGAGGCGGCCTGTGTCCCGTTAGCGGGTCTGACTGCTTGGGAGGCGCTCGTGGAATATGCCCATATTGGTCCCGGACAGCATGTTTTGATTCATGGCGGTGCGGGAGGGGTGGGAAGTTATGCCATTCAATTAGCCAAAGCCATGGGAGCCTATGTGGTGACCACAACTCGAAAGATTAATAGCGAATATGTAGAAAGTTTAGGCGCTGATCGTGTAATTGATTATGAGTCACAAGCATTTGAAACGATAATCCGCGACATTGATGTGGTACTGGATACCATGGGAGGAACCGTTCAAGAGAAAAGTTTTGCTGTCCTAAAACCCGGCGGTATTTTGGTGTCCATAGCGCAACCACCGGATCAAAAGCGCGCCAAAGAGTTTCACGTTAAGGCCGTCTGGTTTTTTCTCGAACCCGATGGGAAAAAATTGCAACAGCTGGGCCAACTATTTGCCGGCGGCAAGATGAAACCAACGGTCGGGAACGTTTTTGCATTACGCGACATTCAAAATGCTCATGTATTAAGCCAAAGTGGTCATAGCGTCGGTAAAATAGGCATTGTGATTGATCCAGAAAAGGCCTACCAACATTAATTTCGCGAAGACGCAGTGATTATCTGTCATCACGCCACACAAAAGGAGTCATTATGACGACAATTGGACGCGCTTCCACTGTCATTGTCTATCGGCACACGTTAAAGGGTTATGAAGTTCTCATGACAAAGCGGTCTAGCCACGTGACGTCCTTTCCCGGTCACTGGGTCTTTCCCGGAGGCAAAGAAAATCCCGAAGACCGTTTGGTTGCGGCGAGTCTTCACCAAACCGTCCGCATGGACATGTTTATTGATCAAGAGGAATTTCAACAATCTATGGTCGATGACTTTCTGCGAACAACTGGTAGGATTCCCGTGCGGGAGAAGCCTGAGAGTTTTCAACCCTTAGAGTGGCTGAGCCTTTTGGTGACAGGGCTCAGAGAGTTGTGGGAAGAAACCGGATTGGCGTATAGTCTTCCCGCACTGACAGATGATGACCGACAGGCTGTTCAATCAGCGTTATTAGAAGGCGAATCACTCCATCAGTTGATGGTTCGATATCATTATGGGTTAGACGTTCAAGCATTTACTGCCATTGGACGGATTACCACTCCCAATTTTGGCGAACAGGTGAGGCGCTTTGATACGGCGTTCTTTTTGGCACGGGACCTGCGTCAATCTCCGATACTCACAGCTTCTGAAGTCACTCAAGTTGAGTGGGTTCGTCCTAAGGCCGCATTAACACGATTCAATGCCTTATTAGCCATTCCAACCCGGTACATTTTGATGCAATTGGCGCAAAGGTGGGAAGACAAATCGTGAAGTCCGCGCTGATTGTGGTGGCAGAGGGTGTCTGGCAAACTCCTGTAGCGTCCAACACTTTGCCGCCATACAACCATACACATTGTTATTGGATAGACACAGGCCAAGGGTTTATCTTAGTGGACACTGGAGATGGGGTGTTAGGTACTGAGCAGCTTTATGAAGCCTATGTTGCCTTAGGTCGACCGCCGATGCAGGCTGTGATAGTGACCCACGGTCATCATGATCATGTGGGCGGGGCACAGTGGGCTTATGATCAGTGGCGGGTGCCCGTCTGGCTGAATTTTAAGGATTGGGAACTCTTGCCGGAGGTTTTGCGATCGGCTTCTTATTGGCAAGATCTGGGTAGGGTACGATCCAAAGAATTCTTCGGGATGGAACTCATTGATGCCCCGGGCCATACTCCAGGACAAATAAATCTGTTTTTACCAAAACACCGCCTTTTATTTGCTGGCGATAACCTTTTAGGCAATAGTACAAGTGTCATTACACCGCCCTATGGACACCTACGTACGTATTTGCAAACGCTTGAACGGTTAGCGCAATATGATGCGCAAGTCGTGCTCCCAGCACATGGGGATGTCATCACCAATCCAGCCCGTTATATCACGCTTTATCAGCGTCACCGTAAAGAACGGTTGGCCCAAATTCGCCATGCTTTACAGGCGCATCCATTATCTGCCCAGGAATTGGCCGCACAGCTCTATCCGGGAGCGTTACAATTCTTAGGAACACGGATGATGTTGTCTCATCTGCAATATCTTATGGAGGAGCAGGAAGTTACGTTGTTGGAAGATGAAATCCATTACCGTCTTATTGCACCCTAATTTTTTCATTGGGGAGTCTATTTCTCTCGCTTGCTCCCACTCTACGGCGATATTCACTTTCTTTCTATCCAATGCATGGAGTCATCTAGTGAAATCGTTATGAATTGCATGAACGGCAAGGTTAATAAGTCATTCGACTGAAATGGGCAAATCCGTGATTTCATCTAAAACAAAAATTCTGCAACCCTTCGTTGTCCAAAAATTACCATTGTGCTACAATGAATTTGTTATGTTTGAAATAATCTAATTAACACGAAATATCAGGCGCGAAAGTCCAAAGGAGGAGAGTCCTATGGTATCGGAACGCTTTCCTGTGACTCTCACGATAAATGGCCAAAAGATTGTTCGAGATGTGGAACCTCGAACACTTTTGGTTCATTTTTTGCGAGATGACCTGAATTTGACCGGTACCCATGTGGGATGTGATACATCACAGTGTGGGACCTGCACAATTCTATTGAATAATCAAGCCGTGAAATCTTGTACCATTTTAACTGTCCAAGCCGATGGTGCAGAGATTGTCACTGTAGAAGGATTGGAACGAGAGCATTTACACCCCGTCCAACAAGCGTTTTGGGAAAAACATGGATTACAGTGTGGCTTTTGTACACCAGGAGCCATGATGCTGGCCGCTTATCTGATTAACCAGGAAGGACCGTTAACTGAAGAAGCCATCCGTCGTCAACTTGATGGGCTACTATGCCGCTGCACAGGATATGAAAATATCGTACGGGCCATCAAACGTGCCCAAGAAATTATAGAAGAGGGCGACAAAGAGCGATCCCAAGAAACGGCTCAAAGCACATGGGGCTGAGAACAAAACGCATCATGATTGCCATCGACGGTCATTGCCTTGCGTCTTGAATGATGAAAAAAGAGGTGATTGAAATGGCTCAAGTGATTGGACAACCCCTAAAACGGCAAGAAGATATTCGGTTGATTCGCGGTCAAGGGCAATATACCGATGACATCAAATTGCCAGGAATGCTGTATGCCTACATTCTCAGAAGTCCTTATGCGCACGCAAAAATTTTGTCCATTGACACGACCGTGGCCAAGACAATGCCAGGCGTTGTAGCCATCTTTACAGGAAATGATTTAAAAGACGAGGTTGGACTGATTCCTACCGCATGGATTCCACCGGATTCTGATTTGCATGTTCCACCACATCCAGCTTTAGCCTATGACACGGTGCGTTATCAAGGAGATGGTGTGGCTGTTATCATCGCGGAAAGTCCCTATCAAGCACAAGATGCGGCCTTCAAAATATCTGTTCAATATAAACCCTTGCCAGTTGTCACCGATCCCCGTGACGCCGTGCAGGATCAAGCCCCCTTAGTACATTCCGAAATAGCTCATAATATCGCATTTCATTGGCGAGCGGGAGATAACCTGGATGATATTTTTTCCCAAGCAGACGTTGTTGTAAAGCAACAATTTCGCCAACAACGTCTGATTCCCAGTGCGATGGAACCGCGGTGTGCTGTTGCTGACTATCACGGGGCAACAGGCGAATTGACGCTATGGGCAACGACCCAAAATCCTCACATTCACCGCCTGCTAATGTCTGGCATTTTAGGCATCTCTGAACATAAATTGCGTGTCATCGCCATTGATGTGGGAGGTGCATTTGGAAGCAAGATTTCTTGTTATCCCGATGAAGTGATTGTATCTTGGGCCAGTCAAAAATTACACCGGCCAGTAAAATGGACGGAAACCCGGCAGGAAAATTTTCTTGTTACCACGCATGGCCGCGATCATGTTGAGGAAGTGGAATTGGCGGGAACACGAGATGGCCATATCCAAGCCGTTCGGGTGAAAGTCTATGCCAATATGGGGGCCTATCTGTCGACGGCTGCTCCCGGAGTTCCAACCATCTTATTTGGTTTAATTATTAATGGTGCGTATAAGATTGCTCATGCATCTTCAGAAGTATTTGGGGTCTTGACGCATACCACACCAGTAGATGCTTACCGGGGAGCGGGACGTCCTGAGGCCACGTTTTTGATTGAACGCATGGTCGACCTTTATGCTTTAGCCATTCAAATGGATCCTCTCGACGTTCGGAAAAAGAATCTCATTCGACCCGATGAATTTCCCTTTACCAATCCTTTTGGTCTCGAATATGATAGCGGCAATTATCAAGCGACACTCGATAAGGCTTTGCAAATCTTTAACTATGAGGAGTTTCGCCGAGATCAAGAAAATTTGCGGAAGCAAGGGAAATATATTGGTGTCGGTTTCAGCACTTACGTAGAGATGTGTGGTTTAGGCCCTTCGGAAGTGGCAGGGGCTGTGGGATTTCAAGGAGGATTGTGGGAGAGTGCGACCGTACGGGTTCATCCGACTGGCAAAGTGAGCGTATTTACTGGGGCGTCGCCTCATGGGCAAGGTGAAGAAACCACCTTTGCCCAAATTGTCGCGGAGGAACTCGGGATTCCTATTGAGGATATTGAAGTGATTCATGGGGATACAGCACAAATTGCGATGGGTTGGGGAACTTATGGATCACGTACGACGGCAGTAGGTGGTGCGGCCATTCACATGGCGAATCAAAAAGTGATTGAGAAAGCACGCAAGATTGCAGCTCATAAACTCGAAGTCAATGAGGATGACGTGGTTTTTGACAAAGGTGTGTTTATGGTTAAGGGATTGCCAGCAAGGAGCATTCAGTTTCAACAAGTGGCACTAGACGCGTATCTGGCTTGGAATTTGCCTCCAGGAATCGAACCCGCATTAGAAGGAACCGCTTTTTATAATCCCAAAAACTTTACGTATCCCTTTGGGGTCCATATTGCCGTTGTGTCCGTCGATACGGATACCGGGGATATTACTTTGATGCGTTATATCGCGGTCGATGACGTCGGGAAAATTATTAATCCCATGATTGTCGAAGGTCAAGTGCATGGAGGACTCGTGCAGGGCATTGGCCAAGCATTATGGGAAGGTGCGGAATTTGATAACCAGGGTCAATTAATTACTGGATCGTTTTTGGACTATACGGTGCCTAAAGCCCGATTCTTTCCGCGATTCGAGACGGCACATACTGAAACGCCCTCACCTCATAATCCCCTAGGAGTTAAAGGTGTCGGAGAAACCGGAGCCATCGCCTCGACCCCAGCCATCGTCAATGCCGTGATGGATGCCTTACGGCCCTTTAACATTTTCGATTTACCGATGCCGCTGACTCCTCATAAGGTCTGGAATGCGATTCGTCAAGCCCAGTTGTCTTCATAATAACGTCATAATCACGCAATGATGGGAGGTTAATACACGTGTACACAGCATCATTCGAATACCGGCGGGCAAATTCTGTTGATGAAGCATTACACTGGTTAGCAGCCGATCCCGAAAACAGCAAGATTTTAGCGGGAGGCCATAGCTTATTGCCGTTGATGAAACTCATGTTAGCCGAACCTCAAATTCTTATTGATATCGGGCGTATTCGTTCACTTCAGGGGATCTTGGTAGAGGACAATTGGCTTCGCATTGGAGCCTACACGACCTATGCAGAAATTATAAACAATGAGGAGATTGCCCGTTTTTGTCCCTTGTTGGCGCAAGTGGCTGCGACCATTGGCGATGTCCAGGTGAGAAATCGAGGAACCATTGGCGGCAGTTTGTGTCATGCCGATCCGCAAGCTGACATGCCGGCAGCGGCTTTAGCTTTAGATGCTGAGGTTGTTATCGAAAGTCCCCGGGGCCAGCGCGTTGAACCGGTAAACGGATTTTTTCAAGCACCTTTTATGACCTCATTAGCGGCGGACGAAATTCTTACAGCTATACGGATTCCTAAAATACCTGCACCTGTGCTGAGCACATATGTGAAACGTTCTCATCCAGCCTCCGGTTATCCCATCATTGGCGTCGCTTTGTGGGTAAGGATGGACGGAGGGGTGATAAGGCAATGTCATCTTGCCATTACAGGGATTGCGATGTTACCCTTCCGGGCTTTTAAGGTGGAAGAGTATTTGCAAGGCCGGACGCTGGATCCCGAAACGATAGCAAGGGTTAGTTCATTGGCGGAAGAAGATGGGATTCTGGAAGAGGATGAGGATGGATACAAAAGCCATCTCTTGCGAGTTTATGTGGAACGTGCGTTTTGGCAACTGGTACCGTCAGTAAAAGACGAGTGATGGGATGAGACAGTTTAACAATATCGATGAGGTCTTAGGACGTCTTGCGGACCAGCAGTATTTGGCCGATAGATCTTTAGCTACCGCTATCTTTCTCTGTATCAAATTGGAACGCCCTTTATTTATTGAAGGCGAACCGGGAGTAGGGAAGACAGCCGTAGCTCAGGCTTTGGCGGACATATTCAATGTGCCTCTCATTCGGCTACAATGTTATGAGGGCATCGACCGGGAAAGTGCCTTGTATGAATGGAATTATCCAAAGCAATTGTTGGCCATTCGTATGCAGGAAAATTCTTGGCGGTCTGATGCGCCAATGGAGTCATCGCTGGAATCATCATTATATCAAGAGGAGTTTTTGCTAAAACGCCCCTTATATAATGCTCTGCGTCCAAGAGGACCGGCTCCGGTTTTGCTGATTGACGAAATCGATCGCAGTGATGACGAATTCGAAGCCTTTTTGCTGGAAATTTTATCCGAGTTTCAAATAACCATTCCGGAATTGGGGACCATTAAAGCGCAGGAAAAACCCTTTGTGGTGCTCACGTCCAATCGAACGCGCGATGTGCATGATGCCTTAAAACGCCGCTGTATCTATCATTGGTTAGACTATCCGAACTTTTCACGTGAACTGAACATTGTGCAAATGAAAGTACCCGGGCTCGATGCTCAGTTAGCTGAGGATATCGTCCGCTATGTTCAAGAGCTTCGCCAGCACTCTTTCGATAAGAGACCCGGGCTTGCGGAAACTTTGGACTGGGCCAAAGCACTACAAGCTTTGTTCGTCACACAGTTAGACGCTCAGTTGATTGAGGAGACTATCGGATGTTTGTTGAAAGACCGAGACGATGTCATGCTGTTGCGATCGGGCAATTCTTTGACTCTCATGGAACGCATTCTCGGGGAGATAAAAGGATCATGACAGCGCTATCTCATAATTTATGGGCATTGGCCCGGGGGTTGAGACGCTTGGGATTTTCCATAAATGTGACCGATCTGAAAGACGTGGAGATCGCTTTATCTGTTACACAGGATTTCTCGGTTAGGGGACTGCATGACATTATAGAAAATTTATGGGTGAAATCTCTGTGGCAGAAACAGGTTTTCGATCAGGCTTACACCTTATGGGTCCACGCATTGCTGGATAATTTGCCCATAGCGGGGAATCTTCCTGGGATTTCCCCTTTGCCCAAGGCCCTGCCACAAAGCAAACAAGTCACGTGGATGTCCCAACAAATCGCTCGTGTTCGAGTTATGGCGCCGGAGACAGTGAATCTTCACATCCATACAGCGAGCGACACAGAACGCCTTTATGGGAAAGAGCCGCCCACAGCCCATGACGTCTGGAATTTGCGTCATCAGTTTCTCAAAATGCCTCATCATAATCGACATGGCTACCGCAAAGTTTCGGCAAAACGAGGACGGGCATGGGATTTATCCAAGACGTTAAGAAAAAGCCTAACTTCGGGTGAATTGATGCAGTGGTTTTATCACACTAATCGGCCGAAGAGGCGCAAAACAGTTGTGTTGTGGGATCTCAGTCAATCCATGGCTCCATTTATCCCTGTCTTTTTTCCGTTCTTATATGGACTGATTCATTCGTCCGAGTTGATTGAGATATGGGGATTTAGCACGCGGTTGACTCTTGTGAATCCTCTGTTGCAGGGGGAGACGGTGAACAATGCGTACCGGGCTTTATTTCGCCGGGTCCCGGATCTTGGTGGGGGTACGCGACTTGAAGAATCCCTTTTGGCCTTAACAATGAAAATCAAGCCCTATCTTCGCCATCACACGGATCTGATTCTTATAACGGACGGGTATGAGGCCGGAGAGTGCGTGCATTTGGAGAGCCTTATCGCTCGACTTAAACGTCTTACCCACCTGCTAATTTGGTGGAATCCATGGCTTGCCGATCCGCACTATGAAATTGTGAGCCATGCCGGCCGGATTCTTCAGCAGTATTGTCGTCTGGAGCGTGCGGGTTCTCTCGGCGATTGTTTCATTGCCTGGAACCGCCTAGCATAACCTCCCACTGTCTTTAGAGAAACCCAGTCGAAAGGACGGATATCTATGCAATTATCAGGAAGCAAAATAATTCCCGCCTCCGCCGAAAAAGCCTATGCCTTATTGACAAACCCCGAGGTATTGATGCGTACGATGCCGGGTTTAAAACAACTGACACCCTCGCCATCAGGCGGTTATGCTGCGGAGATGGAAATGGGGGTCGCGGCCGTCAAAGGAAAATACCAGGGCCACATGCAGATCCACGATGCGATAGCACCACAATCATACCGGTTAGTGCTTGACGGGCAGGGACCCGGGGGATTTGTTTCGGTAGATATGAGAGTGGAATTTGAACCCAATGAGAACGGCACTGCTGTTCGATATGAGGGCGAAGCCAATGTTGGCGGCACCATTGCCTCTATGGGGCAACGTATGATCCATGGTGTGGCCAATTACCTAGTCAACCAATTTGTCACAGCCGTAGCCAAAGAAGCTGAAAGGGATATGGTGTCTTAGTGTTGGAAGGAAAGGAGAAGAGACATGTCTTCAATTCGTGAAGCCCAAAAGATTTTTGAGGCTATCTTTCGAGCTGAAAATGAGGGCCATCACAGTTGTCTTCTTATGATTACAGCGGTCAACGGGTCCGCATATCGAAGACCGGGAGCAAAAATGATGATGGCAGATGATGGGCGTATGGTCGGAACATTAAGTGGAGGTTGTCTTGAAGGGGATTTGTACCACTATGCCGAGGCAGTGATGAAGACCCAGGTTCCCCAGATGCATCATTACAATTTAGTGGAAGATGAAATGTGGGGATTAGGAATTGGGTGCAAGGGCGAAATTGACGTGTTAATCGAACCCATCGGCGTGAATTATTCCTTTTGGCAAGAATTTTTCCAAGAGATTAATCAAGATGTGCCTCTCCTTTTGGGCTTGCAGCTGCCCCAAGGTGAACGCTTCTATCACAGTGCATCGGGTGAGAAGGCGAGTTTGCTGTCTTGTAACATCCCCGTTGAGGTAGCCGAATTTCCCTATTCCGCGCCCACTATCGTGCAAGATGATATACTCTTGGATTATCTTGTGCCACCTCCGAAGCTCATTGTGGCGGGAGCGGGACATGATGCGAAACCTGTTGTCGAACTGGCCAGGCGCGTGGGTTTTGATGTTTATATTCTTGATTGCCGCCCTCTGTTTAATAATTCCCGGGAATTTCCTTGGGCCACGGAGTGGATTGTCGAAGAGGATGGGGTGTCTCACCGACGTGAATTACATGGCGCCTTTTGGCTCATTATGAATCATCATCAAGCACGCGATGAGGCGGCGTTATTACAGGCGATGCACGCTCACTCTCGCTATATTGGCGTTCTCGGGCCGTTAGCGAGAACCCGGGATATGCTAAAAAATCTACATGCGACGCCTGTGGACAATTTACCGATCTTTTCTCCCGTAGGACTTGACCTCGGGGCAGAAACCCCTGAGGAAGTGGCGATCAGTATTGTGAGTGAACTCATGATGATTCGTCAAGAAACTCAAGGGGGACACCTTACCGGCCGTGAGAAAATTCACTGGCCATCTGGGCCATCTGGGTATAGCAAAGAGTCAAAACCCAGGTTAGCGCAGTAAAGAATAGATCCAGAACGACAAATCAGTTAACAGTTCGAGGGGATGGCTGGGAAGACTCCACTTCAGGATGAGCCCTAACCCAAAGGTTTGGAAGAAAAAGTAAATAAATGAAAATGACTTTGGATAATGCGATGTCTTTGATGACGTTACCCACCGAGAGAGATCAGAAGAAATCATGGACATGCCTCCTGCTATCGCGAACAGTGACAATCGACGATGAGATACTGTAATAATTGGATGGCAATCTCTTCTATTTCTTGGTATAACGCTTTCCAAAGAAAAAAGTTTCACATTCTACGATTTTTATTCCGATAATATTGATGAACTCATTACTAATTAAAGGGTCATTTTAATTAAGGCGATGGTTTTAATATGGCCAGTTTATGAGGAATCACCTGACAATGCAGCGTTTTGGCTTGATAGTCTTCCCCATCGATGTCGACGTCCATGATATCCTCACACGCCATCGTAATTTGTTGAGCACGAATCATATTCACGCCGGTCAGGCGCATATGACGTCCCTGGTAGACGTCAACAAAATGACGCAAGAAAAAAGAACGAGCCACTTGATCCACGATAACCACGTCAAGTAGACCATCACTCGGACTTGCATCCGGAGCGATTTTCATTCCACCACCAAAATAAGCGCCATTAGCCATCGCAACGACTAACGGAGACAGATTCTGTGAGTGTCCATCAATAGTTAAGGTGACATGCGAAGGGTGGAATAGCGTATATGCTTCGAGGGATCCGGCAATAAATGACATGCGAGCCCCGAAATACTTGGACCGATTATTTACAATTCGGGCTGTCAAGCCACCCAAGCCACAATCGGCAACATTGATAAAATATCGCGAAATAGTCCCTTGAGGTGTGGCTAATTGCAGATGGCCCACATCCACCATGGCGGGCTGCATAGCGAAAATTTGGGACCAAAATTTCTCGGGAATATAATGAAATGGAGTTAAAACATTTAATGTCCGGTTAAAATCACTTCCTGTGCCGAGGGGAACAAGAATGATCAAGGGTAAAGGACCTTTCGCGTGAAGAAGGCCATTAATCACTTCGTTTAGAGTGCCATCCCCGCCCACTACGAATATAGCCGAAGCCTGTTCGTCGACGGCGCGTTGAGCCAATTTTTCAGCATCTTTGGGTGATGTGGTAACCCAGTTTTCAACAGAAAGTCCCCATGGCGTTAAGGAATGCAGTAAGTTATACCATTTTTTACTAGCCCGGTCTCGTCCTGCGTAGGGGTTGATGATGGCGCGCAAGGGACCTTGCGCCCATTGTGGGACATTCGTCATGGATGCTTAACAGATAGGAAGTGGGAATGAATCCCTATTAAAAACTTCACGCTGAGATCCGGCACGATGCCTTTTCCTCCCTAAACTTATCATTATCAGATTGCATTTAGTATAGCATGAGTCATTCGATTTGATAGGGGAGGCGACATTCTTAAACAGGGAATTTTTGCGTTATCAAAACACGTTCATTTTCGTCCTCCTGTATCGCTATGCTATACAATGCGTTAAGGTAAAAGAAGGAGATGCAAAACCTTGATGTTGCGTGATCAATTGCTGACAACATGCTAAGGAGATGGACCGATGGCACATCCTTCATTTTACGGATTTTTATCAAACAGTTATACGTCTGCACTGGTTTCGCCTGATGGCGTGATTGAATGGTTTCCTTGTCCCCGATTTGACAGTCATGCTATTTTTTGTCGGTTACTTGACCAGTCACGAGGAGGATTTTTTAGTATTCAACCATCAATACCCTTTCACAGTCGTCAAACTTACGATGACAACACCAATATCGTCATCACGACCTTTCAAACTGAACACGGCACCGCCGAACTCAAAGACTTTTTACCCATTGGCCGGGTGGCCATTTGGAGACGGGTCAAAACCGAAATTCCGCTCGAATTAGTGTGCCGTCCAACGTTTTCGTTTGGTGCGGCTGGGGCGGCTTATAATATCACCGATGATGGCGCACTGTTTTCTCATCCCGGTGGAGGAGAGGCTGTCAAATTAATTATTCATGGTCCGATGAAAAAGCTCGAGCACCGGGATCACTGGGAAATTGGACCCGGAGAGGTAACGGTTGTCTTGCGCTATGCCCGCGATTACCAAAGCGAACAACGGATGTTAGATGAGCCCCTAACCGACCCAAATTGTTTAGAAGAAGGAACTCGGCATTTTTGGCACAGAAGTCTTCTGCCGTATGAAGGGCCTTATCAAGAGGCTTTTAACCGGAGCATGTTAGTCATCCGCGGATTGACCTACCGAACTAATGGCGCTTTACTCGCTGCAGCGACAACCTCATTGCCGGAAGTCGTGGGAGGAACTCGACAGTGGGATTACCGCTTTGTCTGGATACGCGATGCATCCTATGCAGCTGAGGCTTTGTTGTTAGCTGGTGATCCTGTGGCCTGCCGGCGATTTATTGAATTTATGCTGAATACGGTAGACTTAGCAGGAAAACCTTATGCGGCCCCTTTTTATAAAGTTGATGGCACACAAAGTTCTGGCGAAAAGGAATTACTCTGGCTTGCTGGCTTTAAAAATTCCCGTCCCGTCCGCGTCGGCAATGCGGCCAGTGATCAAACACAAATGGATATCGAAGGCGACTTATTGTGGGTTGTACTCTTGTACTGGCAAAGCACGCATGATGACACCTTTATCAAAGAATATTGGTGGGCCATTGACACGTTAGTGGCATGGGTGGCTGAGAATTGGAAGACACCCGACGCGTCTTTATGGGAATTTCGAGAGGATAATGATATTTACTTACATTCACAAGTGATGTGTTGGGTCTCGTTACACGTGGGGCATATTCTTGCTCAGGAGGTCATGCACCTCGAGAATTTAGCACAATCATGGAAAAACGTGGCAGATAAGATTGCTCAACAAATCTGGGAGGATCAAAAACAGAGCGATTTGCCTTACTTAACTCAGGGCCATCACCACCGGCAGGTTGATGCTGCTTTATTAACCTTACCTTTATATGGGTTTGTTGCACCCGATCATCCGGTGTTTGCTAAAACATTGGAACAGATCGAAGCAGTACTTGTGGAGAACGATTTTGTCTATCGTTACCGTGAAGACAATATGGGAACTGCACGTTATCCGTTTACTCTAGCAGGATTTTGGTTAGCGCGGGTCTATCTTCGCTTAGGCAATCTCAAACGGGCCGACGAATTGATTGCGCAGCAACTGCAATGTGCTACCGATTTGGGATTATTTGCGGAACACGTAGATCCCAAAACCTTTGAACCTCATGGCAATTTTCCTCAATTATTTCCTCATGCTGCTCTCATCACGACATTGATTGAGCGGCAAAACCTCAGTACAACTGTTATACCCCAGATTACCGTCCACGAGCTATGACGCCGTCATCGTAATATCTTGTGAGATATGACCGTGCCAGCTATGGAAATTCATGGGAAGATAAACGATAAGGAATAGGAGGACGATCAATGAATCAGACGGAATCGACGTTTGTGATTTTAGGTGCGACCGGAGATTTAACCAGGAGATTATTGTTCCCGGCAATTTACCGGTTATTTGTCCAAGGCGAATGGAATGTGATGAAGATAGTGGGCTATGCCATTGAGAAATGGGATCGGAACCAATTTCTACAACATCTTGAAACCAATCTAAAGGCCTTTGTCCCAGGATTTGATCCCGACCAGTGGGCAAAACTTCAACCACGCATTATGTATCAGTCAGGAGATTTAACGGCCAAAAGTTTGGCAGCACTAAAAAATTATGTGACTCAGAACGCGATCTTTTATTTAGGGCTTCCCCCCCAGCTTTTTGCCGAAGCGGCACAGGGGCTAGGGCAAGCAGGGCTTCATCAACCGTCTTCAGCAACCGGGTTTAGACGGCTTGTAATCGAAAAGCCCTTTGGCTGGGATTTAGCATCAGCCAAGCAGTTAGGAAGTGCCTTAGCGCCTTGGTGGGCAGAAAGCCAAGTTTTTCGCATTGATCACTTTTTAGGAAAGGACACCGTGCAAAATGTTCTTGTCTTTCGCTTTATCAACCGCCTGCTGGCCTCGATCTGGGACAGCCAACACATTGCCCAAGTGCAAATTACGTATGCGGAAACATTAGGTTTGGAAGGGCGCTGGCAGTATTACGATAAGGCGGGAGCACTTCGGGATATGTTGCAAAATCATCTGATGCAGTTATTTACTCTTGTGGCTATGGAACCTCCTAGCGAATGGGATGCGGATATTTTACATAATCACAAGGCAGAAGTTTTGCGGGCGGTACGTTCGATTCCCGTAGATCACGTGACCGATTTTGCCGTGGCTGGACAATATACAGCGGGATCGGTAAACGGTCAGACAGTCCCTGGATATTGCCAGGAGGACGGTATTCACGCGGGTTCGATTACCGAAACCTATGCGGCCTTGAAACTCTATGTGGATAATTGGCGTTGGCATGGAGTTCCTTTCTATTTACGCAGTGGCAAAAGGATGGCGGCGGATTATGCGGAAATTGCGGTGCAGTTAAAAGCCGTTCCCGCCAAACTGTTTGGTGGGGGATTATCCGATTGGTTAGTATTTCGTATGAAACCTGAAGAAGCAATTGATTTGGTCATGTGGGCTAAAAAACCGGGAATGGATTTAGATACCGAACAACTGATTTTGACCGCGCCCTATAAGAAAAACCAGGAAAGTGATTATTCGGCTTATGAGCAATTGTTGCTGGATGTGCTTAAAGGCGACCAGAGCGCGTTTCCCCGATTTGATGAGGTCGAAGAAGCGTGGCGGATTGTGGATCCGGTGTTACAAACATGGGCTAAACAGAAGCCGGAGGAATATCCTGCGGGTTCTGAAGGGCCCGCAGGGCAAAACCGGTTGATGGATGGGTCCTTCACATGGCGTCCACTCAAGGCATTCTCTTGAGGAATCTGCCCTTGAAGGTCTTATTCTTGGGTTTTTCGGAATTTGTTGGGACCTTTCTATTAATTGCCGTGGGCTGTTCGTTTGTTGTTGTTGACTTTGCGTCCTCTAGCCCTGTGGTTCACTGGATTCCTGATCCCGGCTTACGCCGCGCTCTAACCGGGTTTTTATTTGGGTCCACCGGTGGCTTGATTGCGCTATCCTGGGTGGGCAAATGGAGTGGAGCTCATATCAATCCTGTGGTGACGGTGGCGTTTTGGTGGCGTAAGAAAATAGCATGGTCCACAGCGCTTGTTTATATTGTGGCACAATGTGCTGGAGCCATTGGGGGAGCGTGGAGCCTAAGAATTTGGGGATCTTGGGCCATGATGACCCACGATGCCATCACCGTGCCAGGATTTTTGGGGCCTTTTATTGCAACTTTGGGAGAGTTGGGAGCGACATTTTGTTTGATTGTCGGTCTTTTTGTGTTTTTAGGGCACAAATCCTTAAGACGTTTTACTCCTGGACTTTTTCCCGTGCTTTATGCCATTTTGGTTTACATCGAGGCTCCACTGTCCGGAACAAGCACCAATCCTGCCCGTACGCTCGGACCTGAAATTATCGCTCATGATTTTAGTGGGTGGTGGGTCTATTGGATTGGGCCCCTGTTGGGATGTTTGGTAGGCCTCTTGGTTCTGGATAGACTCTTACCTTACTTGAGTCAGGAAATATTATCCGCCAAAGTCTCGTATATCCATCACGATCCTCATCAGATGTTGTCGGGATGACAGGACAGTTGACATTGGTACACGTAGTAAGACATTCGGCATAGGTCCTTTCCGAAACCGAATGTCTTTGTGTGTTAACATCTATTCATGGATTTGTCATAAATTACGAAAAAAATGACAAAAACTCTGTTTAATGATAATAGTGATATGATAAGTTTAACTTAAATAGAGTAAATTCTGACAAGACGATTAGACAGGTGTGAGATATTGTTAACAAAAGATAACAAACTGACTACGAAAGGAGAGGTGCGGATGGCTGAAGTCTTAACGTCAGATCGGCAACATCGCGATAGTTCAAGTGAAGGACTCGCTAAAGACCTAAACTGGTTATCTGTCATCGGATTAGGTGTCTCTAGTGAAGTCGGTGCGGGAGTCTTTTATCTAACAGCTCAGGTTCAAGGGGTAGTGCCCGGGATCGGGCCCCATGTTCCTCTTGTATTGATAGTGGATGGGATATTAGCCGCCGTATTAGCCTTTACCTATTGGTTTTTTTCGCATTCGATTGCGGGAGCCGGAGGGGAATATCTTTTTGTTTCACGCAGTCTTGGCCCTCAAATCGGATTTGTGATTCATGTCGTGTCGTGGTTTGGGGCCACCGCCAGTATCGGATTTTTAGCATATACGGCCCCATCGTTTATTGCTCAGGCTTTTATGCCCGTGTCGAAAAGTGCTGGATTGTGGATGAGTTCCGCAACGGGAACATTGGCGACGGGTCTTGTGTTGATTTGGCTTGCTTGGGCCATTCATGTTCGCGGAATCAAGCATGTGGGGACCCTCGTGAAAATTGCTATGGCGGTTATTTTTTTGGCGGCATTGAGTGTGATAATTACAGGTTTTACTCATAATGGCGCGGAATTAGCGCAAAAATTGGCTTCACACGATCAGTTATCTGTGGCCTTTCTGAGTGCCCATGCGTCAGTTCATCCTACATGGCTAGCGTTTTTTGAGGCATTGCCTGTCCTATATTTTGCTTATGCGGGATTAAGAAGCGCAACATATGCGGGAGGAGAAACTCCGAATGCCAAAATGGTGGTGGGGCGGAGCATCCTCATTGTCTTAGCGCTGGTTGCGGTCTTATATGTCAGTTTTGCCTTGGCATTGTATCACATGGCTCCGTGGCCGGTTATTGCAGGCTTGATATCAACCGGGCACAAATCTTTAGCGAATGCTACAGCGCTTTCTGGATTATTTCTACCTAACTGGCTTGCAATCCTATTAAGTTTCGGTGTGGCCTTTATCGTTTTTAAGACCATGTTACCGGGGATGATGGGACAATCCCGCATGTTGTTGGCCTTTGCCAAAGATGGCTGGGTTCCCCAGCGACTCGCTCAGTTATCATCCAGGAAAACTCCGGTCATGGCTTTAATGGTAGGGGCGTTATTATCGAGTGTGATTTTGATTCAGACGGCTTTAACCGGAACGGCCTTTGGACTGGCCTCAAGTGTTCTGGCCGGAGCCATTGTGCATGCTGCTTTAGGATTAGGGCTCATCTTTATGCCTACCTTGGCTCCTGCCTTATTTTCCGCCAATAAAAGTTGGTTAGTGCATTATGCAGGACTGCGGATTCTTTTGGGATCTCTGATGGTTCTCATCGGGGGCGGGCTAGGAATCTTAGTCGTAATTCCGGAAATCAAGAATCCCTGGTATTTTAACCCAGTATTCCAAGTTCTTCTTTTTGCAGGCATTGGGATAGCTTTCTTCCGTTATTACGCCAACAAGCAGGTAGCTCGCACTTCTTCTTAACTCTATGCCAGACAGAATCGTGTAATTTATATTAAATAAAGAGGATAGGATAATTGTTCTATCCTTTTTATTTTTTCTGTTTATCCTTTGTTTGTTGTTTGTGCTTCAGGGGGCATTGCAAGGACCATTTTAGCCATTCATCGCCGGAATAAGTAGGATGTAACACGCGTTAGAATGGTCGATTTCCGCATATTGAACGACAACAGGTCTTCAATAGTCCCTGACTGGTCATATGGTTACCGCGGAAATGCAATTTCTAGGAGGAATGAGCTTGCGCGCCTATTTAACCGACAACGATCTTAAACTTGTCCGCTGGGATGAGTCCATGGGTGTGGAATTTGCCGAGCCTTGGTACCAAGATCCTGAAGTCCTCTATTTTTCCGAAGGCCCGGGGTTTCAAGCCTTTGACACGGAACGACTTTGGAAAATGTACCGGTACCTTCACCAACATGGTCAATTATACATTATCGAAATCTCTCGCCAGGGAGTTTGGCGGCCCATAGGGGACGTGACGTTGGCCCAAGACATGATGCCAATAGTTATCGGTGACAAAAACTTCCGGGGACAGGGCCTAGGCTTTCGTGTGATCTCGTTGTTAATCCGTTATGCGCAAGAACAACTGCAATGGTCTTCCTTAGTGGCTCATAAAATCTATGCCTATAATGTGGCCAGTCTTCGGGTATTTACCAAAGCAGGATTTCGTACGACCCTGCATGCCATGGATGATGACGGAGTTGAGTATGTGCGTATGGAACGCCCGTTGCTCGCAGGATTTAAAGAATAGGGAGGACAAATATGCTGACAGGAGCTTTACGCTGGTGGTGGCAGCCGTCTTCATGGAGTTCAGCGACCAAAGGGCGGTTACTGGACAGACCATGGATAGGGGCTTGGGTTTATGATGGCGGCCTTTTGTTGGTGGCAATGATTTGGGGGACGAGCTATTTAGCGACCAAAACCATTGTGGCCGTACTGCCCGTCTTTTGGTTTCTGGCTCTGAGGTTTTCGCTCACTGCGTTGATTTTATTGGCCTTGGCCTACAAATCCTTACGCTATGCGTCATGGCATCTGTGGCGTTCCGGTTTGATTTTGGGATTGTTTATTTCTGGGATTTATGTGTTGGAAACGATAGGGATATCGCAAACGTCCGCCGTTGATGCGGGCGTTCTCATTGCATTGAATGTGATTTTGACCCCGTTTGTTGACGCGATGATTCGAACACACCGTCTTCATTGGCGAATGGTGGGGATTTTGGTCGTGGCCCTTGCGGGCACGGTCTTAATAACAGGCTCCCAAAGTTTGTCGCTCACTTTAGGAGCTCTTTGGATTCTAGGGGCCTCGGGATTACGGGCTGTGCAAGTGTCTCTCAGCAAAAAGTTGGTTGGGGGACACGACTGGGATCTCAAAATGCTAAGTTTTATTGAGTTTTCGGTAGTGGCGGTAGTGACTTTGGTGATTGCAATACTCTGGTATCCCTTATCATGGGGTCAATTTCTTCAAATACCATCGTCGATTGATGCGCTAATTCTTTATTTAGTGCTCTTGGGAACGGTTTTTGCGTTTTTGATGCAATGGCAAGCTATCAAACGCAGCAGTCCTGCCAAAGTGGCATTATTGTTAGGAACAGAACCCCTATGGGCTCTTTTTGTGGGCGTTATTTGGGGACATGAGCCCTTGTCTTTGGCGGGATATTTGGGAGCAGCTATGCTAATTGGCGCGACACTTTTAGGACGGCGAGAAGGCTAAGAGAACGCCACCAGGGATTGTTGAACATTAGCGATGTTGTATACAATCGTAGCGAACCTGATGCATGGTCTATTAACATTAACAGGCAGGAGGGATTGAAGATGTCTCTATGGTTTGTCGAATCGGCCTCGTCAGGTCACAAGCTGGAATGGAAAATTCTTCGCGAAGTCTATTCCATCCAGTCAGCCTTTCAACATATTCGGGTGGTTGAAACCGAACAATTCGGGATGGCTTTAATTCTTGACGGGATTATGCAAACAACCATGGGAGATGAATTTATCTATCATGAAATGTTAGCATTTGTTCCCTTGTTATCCCATCCCGCTCCCAAACGGGTTCTGATTATCGGCGGTGGCGATGGCGGCTTATCTCGGGAGGTCCTGAAGGTGCCTGGCGTCGAACAGGTTGTTATGGTGGAAATCGATCCGGTCGTGGTGGATGTGGCTAAGCGGTATTTTCCCCATCATACGGAATCATTGAATGATCCGAGACTTCAAATAATGTTTGAGGATGGAGCAGCATTTTTGAGATCCCAAGCCCGGTCATCGGAAAAATTCGATGTGATTCTGGTTGACTCGACCGATCCCGAAGGAGATGGGCCCGGCCAATTTCTTTATACATCTGCCTTCCATGCCGATGTCAAGAATGCGCTAAATCCCGGCGGTATTTATGTGCAACATACCGGCGCGCCATTTTATAATCCGGAAGTGCTAGGTATGGTCACCGAAGATGTGGGCAAGAAATTCCCTCTGTGCCAAACATATTGGGCGACCGTTCCAACCTATCCCGGAGGCATTTTTACGTTCACCGCAGGATCTTTAGGTCCTGATTTATCACAACCGATTCGTACATTACCCTGTGAAACCCGGTGGTATACGCCAGATATTCATCGCCTAGCTTTTGCGTTGCCGCCCTATCTCCAAAACCTGATTCGAACAGAAATCAATTCGACACGCTAAATATTGGGGGATTTTTTCCCCCAATTTGTTTCTATTGGGTCTGCATCTTATTTTTGTTGATGAACCGGCAACTTTTTCCAAGGACCCACGTCACCTTGCCGATAAAAAATCGATCCAAGAAAATGCGGGTGGGTGGCCTCAATACTTAAACCTAAAAACGTATTAGGGGAAAAATGCCTGGTATATGCACCAGATTTTATTATGGTGGGCACGGTAATCATCCATACGCTAAGAAGTTGATGTTGTGGACCTTCCCCTGAGCCAATGAAGGTGACGTGGGATCCTCCAACATGTTGTTGCACCCAAGCTGTAGCGGCAGGAAAGCTGGCAGGGCTGACGTCGACATTGGTGGCGGAAATACTGCCACAACCCGTTAAAACGGTAGATAAAATCACCGCAATAATTGCGATGGGATGTAAAGCCGAAATCCGCCTCATCGGATATTTGTGGCGCGGAAATTCTGGCCTTTAGGCCGGTGAGGAGCGCCAATCCCTCCTTCCTGTGTGGCTCGTTCTAATAACAACCGCGTCCGACTCTCCGAACAGGGCATTAGGGGTTTTTGGTGTTTGTCGAGAACAAATACCGCCATGGGTCCTCTCCTTTTGCCCTTACGGGCCTGGTGACGGGGAGGTTTCCGTCCCTCTCTCCTCGAGATGGTGTGGAACCGGCTCCCACCGTTTCCCGTGGTGTTGGGAAATTTTGGCGCTTTATCTTTCGTCCGCATGATTCCCGCCTTCCAGTGTCCGGGACTGAGGAAGCATCTCAAAGTGGGTCTTGACGACCTACCCCACGCGGCTGCCGGATCACTCCGTTCCCCTTCGGCCAACCCAGCTTGCTTGCACCTCCATCCTTCCAAGTGGGGCAGTTGACGGATATTCCTCCCGTGCTCACGGCGATCCTCATGATAGCAAGCAAGTTGCATTGACGTTACGATTTATCAAATTTTCATTAGCTATTGTACCATGTAGAGCTCTTTCATTCGCACATGGCTTGGGCAATATACGGTAAGATAAATGCACGGGGCAGATACAGCATCATAAAGGGGAAAGGATGTATCCGGATATGGCCAAAAGCGAGAGGAACGGGCACACACCCTATTCCGGTTTAGCCGATACGACAGATTATAAAGAGGCAATCCGACATCTTCAAATTGAACTGGTTAAAGTCCAACGTCATGTTGTCAAGACGGGTTTAAAAATCCTCATCGTGTTTGAGGGTCGGGATACCGCTGGAAAAGATGGCACGATCAGGCGATTTGTCAAATATCTTAATCCCCGCGAAACACGGGTTGTGGCATTAGCCAAGCCCTCCGAACAAGAAATCAGCCAGTGGTATTTTCAGCGTTATGTGAAACATTTGCCATCAGCCGGCGAAATGGTTTTTTTCAATCGGAGTTGGTATAACCGCGCTGGGGTCGAGAAAGTGATGGGGTTTTGTTCTGATGATGAATATGAAGAATTTATGACGACCGTGCCCTATTTTGAACAAATGCTACGCCATGCAGGAATTCACTTGTTTAAGTATTATTTGGATATCGATCGTAAGGAACAAGAAACGAGATTAGAGGCGAGGCGGGATAATCCGTTAAAACAGTGGAAGATGAGTGCAATGGATGGGGTCGCTTTAGCACATTGGGATGATTACTCCTTGGCCCGCAATCAAATGTTTCTTCGCACCTCGAGTCCCGAAAGCCCGTGGATTATCGTCAAGGCCGATAACAAAAAGTTAGCGCGGGTGAACCTCATCCAACATTTTCTGATGCATCTTGAGTATCCCGGTAAAAAGTCTGAGCTCCTCCAGCCGGATCCGGATATTGTCTTTCCCTTTTTGGAAGATGACTTGCATAATGGGCGCATAGCTCCTTAAGAAAAGCTGTGCCGGTAAACCAAAGACCATTTACACTTCGATTGGACGCTTTTGATCATAATAGGGCAGTAAACTTTTAATAATGTTCAGTTGCTGCTGAACCTGCTCAAAATCTTCTTCAGTCTTGGCCATGGAGACCAGACCATGAAATAACCCGGTATGAAAGGCGATTAATTGCCGCTGGTAGATGCCTTGGGGCACGGAATCGTTAAGGTGTATGGGACGGATTTCCGCATATTGAGCAATGAGCTGTTGTCTCATTTTCTCGATCTGTTCGGGAGACATATTATTCCTCCTTCAAAATTATGACCTTGTAATAATATTATATCCTAACAAACGAGAAATAGAACCCAAAACCAAAAATCGCTGCAACAGGAGGATGTTGCCGCGATCTGGTCTTGGCAAAGTTAAAATCCACGGCGGGGATCATTGATCATCTCGATGCGGCCGCAATCCGGGCAGACAAAGACATGCACAATGACATTTTTTTCTGTTATTTGATCGAAGAACGCTTCATCACGGGCACCCAAAAACACATCGGCCGCCACACCCCATCCACGGTTCAAACCGCCCGTACGCAGTGCATGGGGACCTCGGTATTCCATGGCTATTTGACAACTTTGGCACATATGATCTGGAAAATTTTGTGCAGAAGATCCGCCCTCCATGGCATTTCTTAACGATTTAAAAAATCCCATTCCACCATGGCCTCCTTTTTGGATTTTGAAAAAATTTTAACACAAGCAGGACACGAATGTCGGTCCGAGACATTGTTGTGCGATAGTGAGGCGAATGATTCTATTTCTTGCAGCCCGTTTTGTATGATGGAGGAAATCCGCCAAGTAAGAAAAATCATAAAAAGAGGAAGAAAGGACACGAGGGAGGTTATGAGACAAGATTGGTTAAGGGATTATGCGCTTTCCAAGATCAGTTATAAGCCCCGGCGAACCCTTTGCCGGTCCATAAAGGGCGAGTTCGTCGTTGACGAGTGGACTGATGAGGGGCGTCACCGATGGATCGTACCCGGTCGAAATCCGGAGGTAATGAAATCAGTGCTGGACATATTGCCGGCGCATGGTGTGCTTATGGCAAGAGGCTCTGTTCTTAAACCTTATATGAAAAGGGACATCAGCACCCTACGCAAATTTTATGTCATGGAAAACGACGAGGCGCCTGAGAATTGGCCCTCTTTGGCAGCCATTGTGAAGGACGGAGATTACGCGGCCATTAAAGATTTCTATGATGCTTCGCCTTTTCCGAGAGAAGAAGACGTCCTCCGCCAACAGATTGAACGTGGTTTTGTCGTGGCCATCAAACAAGACAACATGTTTGTTGCGGCCGGAGTGGTTGATGGGTCTAGAGGAAATACGGGGGTCATTACTAGCATCTTTACCATGGAGGCGTATCGAAACAGGGGATATGCTCTTAAAATTACCCAGGCATTGACGTTCTTGATCGTGAAAAGGAAAAAACGCCCCATATTGTTTTGGCAAAACCCCGTGGCGGGACGGATTTATCAACGAGCCGGGTTTTCTTTTCTGCCAGAGGATGTTGAATTGTGGCAAATTCATTGGTGATGGTGAAGTAACGGTATTCAACAAATCGAGGAGACAATGATGTCTAAGCCGTGGGATGATGCACAAAATGTGGGACAAGCATGGAAGCGTTGCTTTCAGTCCTTCTTTAATCGCCGAACTTCCGGATTTTTTGAAGTTTTGCCCTCAGGACGAAAAATTTCTCGCATGGCTTTTAACTGGAGTTTTGGCGCTTTATTCAGTGCGTATGCGGCATGTTTAGGGATTCCCGCTTTAAAACCAGGATTGCTTTCAGACTTGCCTGTGTTGAAAAGAGCTCTTGACGGGTATAAGGCAAATAGACGTGATGGATTTATGAGTACAACTGCTAAAGGATCAGTGCCAGGCGATATCTATTATGATGACAATGCCTGGCTGGCCCTGGCGGCTCTAGAGATTTTTCGTCACACCCAGGAAGAATTATGGCTCGACATGGCCTATCGCATTTACCGGTTTATCATGCAAGAAGGATTTGAGTCTAAGACAGGTGGGGTCTTTTGGCGGGAATTCCCAAGAAATTCATTGCATGTTTGTTCAACCGGTCCGACCCTGTTATTGGGGGTGCAACTCAAACAATTCGGCCGGCCTATTGTGGAACAAGATTTGACGAGAATGCTGGCGTGGTGTTGGCATATGCGCAATGATCAAGGCTTGTTCCAAGATCATAAAGAGGTTAAGACGGGCCGAATTGATCCCTCCATTTACACCTATAATACAGGAACTCCCCTGCATGCTCTGGCCTCGATGAGCGAGAGCATGCCTAAGCCTTTATATCAGGATATGATTTTTGATATTGTGAAAAGCTTGCCCTATCTGCTCCATGACAGGACTTTGCCGCCTACACCCTGGTTTAATGTGGTGTTGTTGCGTGCGTTAGTAGATGTCCAAACCAGGCATTTCGGGGAGGTGAACCAGATTTTAGATGTGTATCGCCAAACGATGATCGAGGCTTGGGATCGTTTTGAGAAAACTCATCAGCCTCTTAATCTGCCTTCTTCTGAAAATTCTTCGGGGATTTTGTTACGAGATGCCGCTGCATCGGTCGAGACATTAGCCTGGTTATATCGTCTCGAACATTTGTCTTTAGAAGGCTCAGGTTAAGGAATTTTCTTAAACGGCTCACATGATGCGGTACACACAAAACAGCAGAACCGTGATAAACTCTTGGATATGTGTGAATATTAACTCTTTTATGGCGCAATGCCTGTGCTGATTGATGACTTACGGAGGGACGGACAGTGGATAAAGTAGCACTAGCCAAGAAAATGGCCGCTGAGCGAGCCGTAGATTTTGTGGAAGATGGAATGACTATTGGGTTAGGAACGGGCTCAACATCCTACTATGCTATTCAACGTTTAGGAGAACGTGTGGCAGAAGGTCTTCGTATTCGAGCCATTGGCACATCCAAACAAACTGAAGAGTTGGCTCAAGCTGTTCATATCCCTCTCATCACTTTTTCTGACGTCAAAGAACTTGACCTCGCGATTGACGGAGCGGATGAAGTGGCGCATGACTATTCCCTGACTAAAGGTGGGGGCGGGGCGTTGTTGCGGGAAAAATTGGTGGCGTCGGCTGCGCGTCGTTTTCTCGTGATTGTCGATCATACCAAGCGGGTTCATCATTTAGGAAAATTTTTGTTGCCGGTAGAAGTTGTACCGTTTGCCTGGGAACTGACTCATTACCGCATTGAGCAATTAGGCTGTCGAGCGACAAGGCGCCGGCAAGATAATGGAGAACCTTTTATTACTGATAATCACAACTATATCTTGGATTGTGATTTTGGGGAAATTGTTGATCCCCCCTTATTGCATAATGCGCTAAAAGCATTGCCCGGGGTTGTGGAAACCGGGTTATTTATTGATATGGCCTATGCTGTGATTGAAAGCGATGGCGAGCATGTCATGGTGGAGTACGCCAAATCCTAAGCATCATCTTTTCTGGGACGCTCCTTTTGGACAGCGACGAAGGAGCGTCTTATAGACAACGGAAAGTTATAGAGGCATTAGGGGAAGGGCATGAATTTGAAACCCGTTACCCTGATAGGTAAGAAAAACTCCGGCTACATTGCCAAAATGCAAAAATTGGGCTGATGTCCATGGCGCTTGTAAAATGCTCAAGGTGACCGCTTTCAGACAGTCGGCATGGGTGACACCGATGACGAGTCCTTCATGATAGTGGGATGCGACCATGTCTAAAAACGCGCTCATTCGTGCACCGACCGCACTAAGTTTTTCTCCGCCCTGTGGCGGGGATTCAGGATTATGCTTCCATTGATCGTAAGCTTGAGCATTGGTCTGAAGTAAATCGTCAATCACTTGACCGTCGAAGGCTCCGAGATGAATTTCATGAAGACGAGGATCGGGATAAACGGTGGGGACATTCAACGTATCAGCCCAAATCTGGGCTGTTTCCAGTGTCCGCCGCAAGGGGCTTGAGTAAATGGCTGAGACGGGTTGTCCTTGCCATTTTTGAGCGAGACTTTGAGTTTCTTGACGGCCATAAGCCGTCAAAGCTGGGTCGAAGCGATCTGATACAATCACATTGTGGACATTGGCTTCGCTCTCCCCGTGTCGGACCAATAACACGGATAACGGCAATGGATTTTCCTCCTCGCAAAGAATTTTTAATGGTTTATAAGCGTGCCTGTGCGCATAACAGGGTAGTCCATGGGCATGTTTTGCTGATAATTTCTTGAAAGCTCGTGAAATCTTTTGAAACATCATCACATATCCGGAGAACAATCACAAGTTAATGGATAACTCGAAAGGCAGGGGGCGATTACGAGGACGTGATGATATTGCATAATAACGACGAGGCATTATCATTGTCTTTATATTAAGTTACATCTCATGGTGATGAGAGTCATAGAGGGTATCAATAAGATGTCGATCATCCAATAAAAAAGATGATTATAAACAGAACTTGTCGCACAAATCGCATGAAGTTATGATAGTCATTAGTATGTGCCACGACTTTTACGGGTAAAAGAGGAGCTGGATGGGTCTCATGGCTACGCGTTCGTTTCTTTATGATATTCAAGTGACCTTATTAGACATGCCGTGGCCGGTGTGGCGACGACTATTGGTTCCAAGCACTATCACCTTTAAAAAGTTTCATGAAGCCATTCAGATTGCGATGGGATGGCAAAATTATCACCTGTTCGAATTCCGCTACGGGCCCATTGCCATTTCGATACCCGACGAAGATTTTCTCGTGGATGAATTCCATTTTGATGCCCGGTGGAAGAAACTATCATCCCTGAACTTGTCGACATCCGATGTTATGTCCTATTTGTATGATTTTGGGGATAATTGGGTGCACTTGATTCATGTGAAAGGGGTTAGACCCTTAGAACACCGTGAATTGAGTGTGCGTTGTACCGGCGGTGAAGGCGCATGTCCTCCCGAAGATGTGGGCGGGCCCTATGGCTACGAACAGTTTTTGCAAACGATTTACGATAGCGAAGATCCTGAAGCCAACCATTTGCTTGACTGGGCAGGGGGATCCTTTGATCCCTGGGCCTTTGACCGGAATCATGTAAATAAAGAAATGGCGCAGCGCTTTAAAAAATGAGCCACATTGGGCTCATTTTTTTGATGGGATGACTTGGGAAGATGATGGCACCATCGATGCCATGACCGAGATATTCCAAAATTGAGAGAGTGATGTCAGAATAATTAGAGCGATAATGGTGCCGGCTGGGCTAAACCACCGGATACTGACTGCAAGCAAGAAAATCGTAAAAAGGCGGCCAATATTGAGGGCGACTTCACGACTTAAGGTATAGCTAACCCGGCGCTCTGTAATGAGCGGGTCTTGGTCCATGATCATTAAGGGAATATTTTCTGAGGGAATCATATAAAACGGGATGGACAATCCAAAGAGAATCCCATAAGCCAAGAGCCAAGGCCAAGAGCGTCCCATCATCAATAACAGCCCTGCGCCACTCATGCCGATGACGCCAACTGTCATAAAAGCAATTTGCCGTCCATAATGGACGTGCCGGGTGACCAAGAGAGACGCTGTCATCCGCGCTAGAGCGTTTAAGGCGGTATAAATGCCCACGATGGCTGCGCTATGGGTCGCGAGAAAAATCAGGAATAACCCCGCTAAATTGGTAATGCCTTCTCGTGTGCCGCGTACAACAATTGTTTTAATGATGGCCGCCCAATTACGATGTTCAGTCATGACCCGCCAACTATCCATAATGGGCTGCAAATGCATGGGAGGCCCTTCAGGCACGCCCTGACTTAAAACGAAGGCGACCGTATATAAAATCAAAGCCGCGGCAAAAACGACTAAATATCCGCCAATTCCTTGAATTGTGCTGATGATGAAACCAGAAAATAATGGGGCCAAAATGCCCATGACACTGTTCACCGCTCCTGAGAGCCCAAAAAAGCGCATGCGCAATTGGGGATCAATCGTATCAAACGTCATGAGATTAAATCCAAACCAGTAAAATCCTTGAGCAATGCCATAAGTAAAACCCAACACGAAAATCAAGTTTTGAGCAGAATGCGACAATATCAGCAAGGCGGCGTAGAACAAGATGGTGAATAACAGTCCTACGCGGTAAGGAAGTAAGGGCGGCTTGTCATGAAAGATTTTGGCGGCCGTATAAAAAGTTATGGTTAATGACACAAAATAGCCTATATTAAAGGTAATCAAACCCGATAAATTATGGGCCACAACGAGCATGAATAAATTCACGAACACATTAGCAATGGCATTGGCGGTTTGGGCGCCAGAAAATGTGAAGAGGAGCCATAATGCACCTCGAGAGAGCCGAAACGGTGAATCCACCATAGACCTCCTTGCCTCAACTCTGAGCATAGCCCAGGTACCGACCAAAAGTTTCTTGACTCCATTATATCGGTTCATGATTTGAGTTGATGTCTACGCACGGATATTTCCGTAAGGTGGCTGTGGTTCAATGCAATACGACGATGTGGTTGTGTTATCGAGGATATTCCACCCAAAAAAGAAGGGAGAAGACCTAAATGACATCGCTCTCTCGTCCTGATTTTTCCCGGTCATTGTTGGCGTTAGCCAACCGAATTTTGACGGATTTGGGTTGTGATTCTGAACATGAGCCATTAAGCATTGCCTGGCCCGATACCGATATTATCGTGTTATGGATTGTCGACGGGTTAGGTTGGAATCATGTGATGACGGCATTACAAAATCATGATCTTCCGTTTTGCCAAACCCAAATCACGGGAAATTTATCTCGCTCACTAACAAAATTAAGTACTGTTTTTCCAAGTACCACGGTGACAGCTTTGGCAACTTTGCATTTTGCTAAGCCGCCGAGCGAACATGGGGCCCTTGGGTACACCCTATGGGATCCGGAAATCCTGAGAACGGTTAACCTTTTAACATCGAAAGATCTCACGGGCAGCCTCTGCCGGAGTTCTATTTATCAAAAGCGCCCAACACTTTATGACCGTTTGCGTCAGCACCATGTAGATAGCGCTGTGATATCTCCAGAAATCTTTCGGCACAGCGCTTTATCACAATGGTTTTATCATGGGGCTCAGTATCTTGGTTATCATACACCAGCCGAAATACCCTTTCTTGTTCAGCAAGCCATTATTAAGGAATCCCGTTTGGTGAGCGTGTACTGGCCCGGGTTCGACACTATTAGCCATGTACACGGTCCCACCTCACCTAGTGCTCCTCTCGAACTGCAGTTGCTCGATTGGATTGTATCGAAAACCCAGGAACAAATTCCTTCCCAAGCCCATGTGCGCTTTGTCATGACAGCAGATCACGGGTGTATTGCCCTGACAGCCCCCAAGCATTCTACGGATCACCTGTTGTCGCGGCTATATGCTGGAGAGCGGCGTGCGCTTTATACAGCCTGGTCTTGCGAAGAGTTAAAACAGGAACTCGCCGCTTTAGAGTGGGAGGATGCCCTTACTCTTCCTAATGAACAGTTATGGGAAGAGGGATGGTTTGGGGGCCTGCCTAAAGATTCGACATTTCGACTCCGGACTTTGCAAACGACATTATTACCTCCACAGGATCAGCAAGTCGCCATGCGAGAACCCGAAGCCCAGATTTTAATGGGTGGACATGGAGGCTGGTCGGGAAAGGAACGAGAAATTTTTCTGGCATGGTGGGACGTTCATTAACTTATACTGGGGAAATAAAAGGCTTATGGGGAAACCAAAGCTACCAAGGCCGACGGTTCCATTTGCGTAATCTTTTTGTTGCATTTGTGGTAAAACACCATGAGAAGAAAGGATGACAGGTTTTATGCACCGGCTACCGGTCAATACCCATCAAAAAATGGAAATGCTGGACATTACCCAGATGGTACGGCAGGTTGTGGCCCAAGAGGGGATACAAGAGGGCATTGCGGTCATCTATTCACCTCATACCACGGCAGCCATTACCGTTAACGAAAATTGGGATGATGATGTAGTCCATGATGTGTTGTTGTTTTTGCGGCAAACAATTCCCACGCGGTATCCTGGATTTCGCCATCAAGAAGGGAATTCTGACAGTCATCTCATGGTGAATCTTATCGGTTCATCGGCCACGGTAATAGTTCAACAAGGAGAGTTGATGCTAGGTAAGTGGCAGGGGATATTTTTTTGTGAATTTGATGGTCCCCGGGACCGTCAGTTTTGGGTTCAAGTGGTTGGACGATAGGGATTTTTGACGATGTTTGTCCGTCTAGAGAATGGATACCGGTATCCACGAACGCAATATGTTACAATATCTGCGGCTATGATTCATGGTGTTTATGTGAAATAGATTAGGCTATAAGAAAACCGTAATGAGGAGGTCACTGTGCACAATCGTCTTCCGGATGAATTGCCCACCCGGCGTAAATCCAAAGGTCCAAAACGCGGGCGGAAGAAATGGATTGGGTGGTTAGCCGGTCTTGGTGTTGTCGGCGCGCTAGCGGTCGGAACTTGGTGGAAACTCGACCCGACTCATGCCCTAAATACCACTCGCGTGAGTGCCTTAAATAAAAACTTTGCGCTGGGGCAACAACGCGTGACTATCCTGTTATTAGGGAATGCCTTAAGTATTATTAATGGCAAAGATGTGACGAATCCTTATGTTCGTGACCGGACCGATGCGATGATGCTCGTGAGTGTGGACACCAAAACCGGTCAAGTTAGTGTATTATCTGTGCCGCGGGATTCCTTAGTGGATATTCCCCATGTAGGCTATACCAAATTGAATGAAGCGAACTATTTTGGCGGACCGAAACTCGCGGTGCAAGAAGTTGAAAATATGCTGCATATTCCTGTGGATTTTTATCTTGAAACGACCATGTGGAATTTTGCGGACATTATTAATCAAATTGGTGGTTTAACGTTATATGTTCCTAAACCTATGCATTATGGTGGCACGGGTAATTATCTTGATATCAACCTCAATCAGGGATGGCAGCATTTGAACGGGCAACAAGTCTTGGAATTTGCCCGGTTCCGGCACGAACCGATGGGAAGTATTGCGCGGAGTTTTCAACAACAAGAAATTATTCGGGCGATTATGCATAAGCTCTTGGAACCGCAAAATCTGCCGAAATTACCCAGTATTGCATTAGAATTGCGCAAGGACATTGTGTATACCAACTTGCACAACAACCAACTTATCGCGTTAGCGCTCGTTGCACGCCATGTTTCCCTATCACAAGTCCAATTTGCCACGATTCCAGGGACTCCGACTGAGCGTATGGATCCGTTTATGCACGTGCGTCTCGATTATTGGGTCGACAATACCAAGTGGGAACATCTATTAGCGGATCAAATGATGGGACAACCGTGGACTGCCCAACAGAAGAAAAGTATTCATTTCGTGGTGCGCAGTGGAACGGATACCTTAACCCAAGCGCAACAAGTGGCAGGTTGGTTAGAGAAACAAGGATATACGGTCAATGAAGTGATTTGGTCAAACCGCCACAATCACCAGCATAATGAAATTGTCAATTTTACCGGAGACGAACAATTTGCGAAGTCTCTCGCAGCAGAATTAGGGCCACAGAGTGCCACAATCATTTCGAATAGTCCTTATCATGATGTGGCTCACCTGGATATGATTATTACGATTGGCCAGGATTTCAAACCGCAATTTCATTAATCAGAGGCTGATTTTATGGAAATTAGCCCCTTAAAACCCGGATTTTATTCTAAAGATATCAAAGCGTTTGACGGCTTCAGCAATGGGAAACAGCCATGGGGAGCACGGGTTATCAAAATGCCAACGAAAATAGAGACTACGCAGAAAATGACGTGTATTACTATTGGCTACGAACTTGCCGGGATTATCCGGTCTGAGCGAAGCAAGCCAAGAACCGATGACAGAACCGGTAGCGGTTTTGTCATGCGTACGCATGATGAGATAGGCGGCCATCGCCAACCGATCGTCTTCCGCATGCATCAAAGGTGTGTCAACGTGAGCAATATATCCAATGCTTTCGACGATTGCCACAAGGTGTTCGGTGCGGATTAGTGAGGAAGTTCCTAAGGCAGATAGGGCATCTGCACTATGTGCGGCCGCATGTGCCCAGCCTTTATGGGAAATATAACCACGCCAATCCTGTTCTTGTCTGATATATGTGAAAAGCGCTTGGTGTAGAGTGCCTATGCGCTCTGGCGTGAGATGATCATGTGTCTCATACCAATTCATTGCGAGAGGAATAATGAGGACAGCGAAAGCGCGCATAAAAACACTGTCCGTGTCTTTTTCTCCAATGCGATAAAATAAATGCTCTTTGTTTAAGACTCGTTCAATAAATTGGTCAACGATTTCCGGAGATAACGCAGACGATGTGAAGAGTTGTTCAATCCAGGTATATGATAACTGGTCTCGTAAGACCGGATCAGAACTGCGAAGGTTTTCTAATAATTGACACAACAGCTCCAACAGGGGATAGCGGCTCCAGTCCTGAGGGCGTTGCAGTTGTTGCGCCAACCATGTCTTATCATGGACTGGCCAATGCATAAACGAGCACACTCCTATATCCAAAAAATTACAAAGCATATTTTATCCATATTGTACTGTACTTTTGACATTGGGACTTTTAAAGAACTCTAAAGTTGCTGTCCCGTATCAAGACCGAAAACATTTAGATAATCACGCATGGGACATGATTTTGACGGTATTTTTTTCGTCACGTCGGGATCATGATAAGCGGGAATATAGGAAAAAATTCATGATGGCGTTATTGCTGTTTGATTCAAGAACAGGTACAATATGCCACGTGATTTGCCAATATGAAAGGAGTCGATCGTAATGAGGGATGGATATGGCTTTACCATCAACCAAAACGCCTGGTGATCTATTACGCTTATTAATTTTGCCGCTTATTGACGGTTATTTTCTTTCCATGATTTTATCGGGACGGTTAGACAATATCAGTGCAGCGATGTTAGTCGGCATTTTAGCATTCAGTGGAGCCGGCGTCGTGACAACCGCTTCTCTTATATCTCCTCAATCTTCTCCCTCACGTCATTTAATCTGGACTATAACCCGTGTGTATTTGCTGTTATTACCAGCAGCATGGCTAATTACCCTGCTCGTGGGTCCCCTGCAATCTATTGAACTCCCCTATCAAGGAATTTTCACGGCGCTCATTTTGTTAGGAACGGCGTCTAATTTGTGGCCTACATCATTACCCGTAAAATTACAAGGCTTATATCGGCCCGCCCAGTTAATGGGGATATTGATTTCGGTGATGGTGCTCTATGGATTAAAAAGTGGGCGGTTATTCCACGTTCATTGGCAGTTTGATCCGTCTTTATTGGTGATGACCACAATCTCCGTAGGCATTGGGTTTGTTCTGACCATTTCTGGCAGTTTGCTGCAATATAAGTGGGGCAGTCTAAATCATCCTTTCTCAAGACAGCTCTTGGCTGCCGGCGGAAGTATTGTACTCCTGCTCGTGTCCTTGACGCTTTTGGGGGTTCCCATTCCTTCTACATGGCTATGGATTATTGAAGGAATCGCGCTTTCTGGCTCAATGTTTTCAACCCACTGGCCAGGGAAAAAGCCGCCAATATCGTCGTAAATCAATCCTTGCATGATTGTTATGCGGGCCTTTCAACCTCCTTAGTTTCTGACCGATCTCGGGAGCTTTGATCTTTCATGTCATAAGCGGGTGAGTTCTAGTTTCTCCTTGGTGTTTTTGTCAAACTCGCAGCGGGTGCTTAAGTCGTTTTGCTCTCTCACTGAGATTTGTGATCACAAACGACGCGTTAAGAACACCCGCTGCCCAATAAAGAGAGAAATTATGAGCCGGCGGCAATGAGAGCTAACAAACCCGAAATGGCGAGTGGCCAACCCAATCCAAAACTGATGATGATAAAGAAGAGCATCAAGATGCCATAAGTGAGTAAAACCCACCGAGAAGTTCCCCATTTCATCAACACTGCGCCGATGATGACAGCACCCATGAATAACCCTATTGCTGCCAAAGGAGAACTTGTCAGCAAGGATTCTTGCTGACAAGTTCTCCTGTTCCATGTGGAAACACAATGGGTAGACACTGGCATAAACATTTGCACGAGCGTCCCGCAGAGAAGCGACAGGGAGGTCGCGATAACCCATGGCCGGATTGACTGGCGGTGATCCATGTTCTTCTCGCCCCCGATCCCATGCTTGTGAGCCATGATGATTTAAAAGATCTTAGGCGGATCGGAACGTCCTCCAGAGATAATCCACAAAATGACCCCAGCCAATATCCAAAATGCGGGTACAACTAGTAGCGCTAAAACAACCCAATAGGCAATAGCCATCGCGAAACCGCCTTTCTGATTTGCCATTCAGAGGCCGGTGTCTATGGTTCATTATCTCTTTCATCATACCAAATTCCCGCTGTGACCCCGAGATATTTTTGTCAAAACAAATTGAGGATGACTTTCATTATCCCGACATTTATCAAGAATTTTGTTATAGTTACAGCCATGGATAGAAAATAGTTATTTAGGACCTTGTCATATCATGCAGGCAGTCGCGTAGACCTACACCCCCTCCCGTGGGCTTTACAGCGAAGCCCATTTAGGTATGGACGCCTCTAAGCGCGGTACGAAAAATATGGGTCATCCATTCTTAGGTGTTGTTAGCTGTCAGGGAGTATTATGAAAAAACCTGAAGGAGATAGAGGCATGGTGCGAACGGAATACGCGTATTGGTTTACGATGTCTTCGGCTACGGAAGACGAAATCGATATTGTACGGCAAAAAGTAGAATCAGGACACCACGACGACGTTGTGCTCGTGTCCGTGTCAAGTGAAGCCGTCGCTGAAAAAGCGGTGGCCGAGTTGCAAGATGTGGCCGGCGAATACTTTATTAGCGCTCACGATGACCAGCGGTTATTATTACTACGGTCCCATGCTTGGTATCTTAAACGCAGTGAAGCCCATGATAATATGGTGGCGTTAATCGGTCTCTTAGAAGAGGCATTGGAACTGGCAAAAGATGTCGATCCTGAATTAACCCGAGAATTAGCCCAAAGAGGCGCGCAATACCTCGAGCAATTTCCGGCTATGCAAAAGCGTTTTCGTCATCTCGATGAGCGACTCGAATATCTTTCCCATCATTATAAAAAACATTCATCATCGCGCCTGTAATCTCACAGGCGCGAATTCTTTTGCCAGGTCTCTTAGAGTGTCTTGGTTTAGCAGGAATTTTGCGATCTCAAATCGAAAGAACATAGCGTAAACCCAAAAGATTGCAAGAATAAGCGGAAAATACCTAGGGGGATATCAATGGCCATTTCGTGGCATGCCAAGTCGACACACATTGCCTTTGATGTAGAAATGATTTGTCGGCGGAGCCAGTCACAAGGGGAATCTATGGGTCCCACAAAGATTGCGCTGGATACGTCGAGACAACCGGTTAAGATTGTTTGCGAAGCTAAAGATTTGGAAGCATTACAACGAAAAATTACCTCCGCGTTAAACTTTGTTAAAGATTCGGATATTATGCATATTTTATGCGACATGTCAGAAACACCAGATACTTGGTGGCCTCACATTTTAGTGACTGTAGCTCAGTCCCTTTATACGTTGGCGAACCAGGCCAAAGAGTTTAGGGTCTATGTGAGCCCTGGCGAAACGTCATGGGAATATGCCAAACTCCTCGCCGAATCTGTCATCTGGGTGAAAGATCTGGTTAATATGCCTCCTAATTTAAAGCCGCCTCAGACATTAGCAACCCTTTTTCAGACGCGGGCCCAGGAAAAAAATCTGCCAATTTCGTGGCACCGGCTCGAATTGGAGGATTTAGTACAAATTCAAGCCGGTGGCATGTTGGCGGTGGGGCAAGGCTCGGTGAATCCCCCTGTATTATTGGCTGGGCGCTACGAAGGTAAACCGGGTAGCCCATGGCTTGGCTTAATCGGGAAAGGAATTACCTTTGATTCAGGCGGAATTTCCCTAAAGCCCGCGGAAAATATGGGCCGCCTTAAGGCAGATATGACAGGCTCTGCTGTCATGATGGCAGCTCTTGAATTAGCCGCGGAAATGCGTTGGCCACTGAATATTTTGGCTGTAGCTCCCTTAGCCGAAAATTTGCCGGATGGGGCGGCCTACAGGCCCGGCGATGTGATTACCATGATGGACAAGACCACCGTCGAAATCGCCAGTACTGATGCGGAAGGTCGTTTGGTTTTGGCGGACGCTTTGACCTACGCTTTAGAATCCCACGTGTCGCATGTGATTGATATGGCTACGTTAACAGGCACCAATGTTATCGCCTTGGGTGGTGTGCGGGCTGGTCTCGTATTCAACGACGAGAGATGGGCTGAATGTATTTTTCAAGCCGGTGAAAGCAGCTTGGAGAAAGTGTGGAAATTGCCGCATGACAAGGCCTATCAAGAAATGAACAAGAGTTTGGTCGCAGATTTGAAAAATAGTGGAGGGCGGGCCGGAGGAACGATTTCGGCTGGACTTTTCATTGGGCATTTTGCAAAGGATGTTCCTTGGGCCCACATCGATATTGCCGGGATGGCGATTAACGACAAGAGCGGTGCCACAGGCTTTGGTATGCTCTTAATGGCGGAAATTATGCAGTGCTGGATCCGTGATTATGCTTAGATGACACGAGCATATTTTTTTCACGCTTGTATAAAGTCACCGGGATAAGGGATGGACACTTGGGACATCATACCCTACTGAACCATGTTGCTATACCGGCATGGCGAAAGGAGGGATTCGTGTTGGCATCTGTCAACGTGAAATGCACCGTCAACAATTGCTATTTTTGGGCCAAGGATAATATGTGCTCGGCCGACAGTATTTTGATTACCTCTGACCAAGCGGCTCAGGATCATCCCCGTATGAGTTTTGGCAATGAGGAAGAAGGGAATCTGATTCAAGCGATTGGAAGCACTCCCGCTCATTCTATGACCGAAACAGCGTGCCATACCTTTAAATCGCGTTAAGGATTTAAGGCGAAAAGGAATAACCCGGCCAAGTGTCCGGGTTATTTTTTTATCTTCGAAAAAAGGACTTTATGCCCTCACGTCGAAATGCGGCAATGTAAGGCATGACAATTGTCGAATGGAATCGACAAGAGACTGTCGACGAAAGGACTCGAAAGACCATGAAACTCACTACGAAAGTCTCCATCTTGGCGGGCTTATTAATGGCCGTGACGATTACGCAGAGCTATTTAACCATATCCCGTGCGGAAAACACGCTGCGTCATACCGAGCATATTAGTCAACGGGATACAGCATTCAATAATGCCGTGCATTCGATGGAAACATCCTTTTATGGCTATGACGATCAAATGAATATGTATGTTTTAGTTGCCAAACTCGGTAATCAAAATGCGTTAGCCAATGAAACTTATGCGCAAGCCTTAGGATTCGAAAAACAATTTGCCAATGCGCTGTCAACGGCACAAAATGTCAATACGACGGATAAAGCCGTCAAATTGTTAAACGAGGTATCTCAACAAATCAATGCGTATAATACGGATGCGCAAATCGTGCATCAAGATGTGTTAAATCACCGTATCGCCCAGGCTATCTCCATGCAGACGGTGGGCAATAATGCGCCGTCCAATGCGATTATGCCGCTATTAAGTCAGTTGGTGCAAATCGGACAAACCAATTTGAGTAATGCTCTAACAAGTGTGCGTAATAACCAAAGCGCCGCTATTTCCTTCGCCTGGATTGCGGCGATTACACAACTGCTATTTGTGGCTTTGGCTCTGTGGGGCATTCAATATTTTGCCGTCCGTCCCATTAAAACTTTAAAGACGGTGGCTGAGCATTTAGCCGAAGGCAATATTGAAGACCAGGTAAGCTATACCAGCCGCGATGAATTAGGCGACTTGGCGGCGTCATTTCGCGCCATGATGTCCTATTTAGCCGAAGCTGGGAAAGTTGCGGAAGCCATTGGACAAGGGAATTTGACGGTTAATCCGGTCGCGAAAGGGCCCAAAGACGTCTTAGGGCATGCCATTGTGGCGATGCATCAACGGCTTCGCGAGGTCATCTCGGCGATGCAGGATATGGGCCATTTGGTTCACGGTAACGTGACAGAACTTAATGATCTGGCGTCCCAAACGACCGATGCGACCCAACAAATTTCTATGGCTATTTCTCAAACAGCGCAAGCGACCGGCGAATCGTCCCATGGTTTACAACAAATTGCGGCATCCATGCAACAGCTGAAAGCAGCCGTCGAGCAAGTGGCGACAGGAACAAATCTTCAAGCGGAACAAGTGCAAGGCGGGGAAAATGCTCTAAACAATATGAAGAGCGCTCAATTGTCGGTCAAAGATGCGGCCAGTCGTATGGAACAATTGGCGGCACAATCCCGGAAAGCAGCCCAAGAAGGGCGCAAACAAGTGGAAGAAACTTTGTCAGCCATGAGCCGAATTGCTGATGTGACCCGGAACACTGCGGAAGCTATCGCCCTTTTGGGTAAACATTCCGAACGCATTGGCGCCATTGCGGGGACGATTTCCGAAATTGCATCCCAAACCAACTTACTTGCATTAAATGCCAACATTGAAGCGGCTCGCGCTGGCGAACACGGGCGGGGATTTGCGGTCGTGGCCGATGAGGTCAGGAAATTGGCCGAACAATCCTCTCAAGAAGCGAAAAATGTGAGTGAACTTATCCGGACGATTCAGGAAACCGTACAACAATCCGTGTTATCCATGGAAAAGGGACAACAAGAAGTGATGACGGGGCAGGCTTTGGGCGAGGAAACGCGGGGAGCCCTTGAAGGGATGGAGAAGGCTGTTACCGAGGTCGCGGGAGAGATTAGTGTATTGACCGAGACGATACGAACCTTTGACATTCAAAGTGAGGGGGTAGACCAAGGAATCCGCCAAATATCCAAGATTGCGCAAGACAATTCGGCAGCTGCTCACGAAATGGCTGCAGCATCCGCGGAAGTGACCGATACCATTCAAGGGTTAGCTGCTATTTCCGAAGAAACGGCGGCGTCGACCGAAGAAGTGGCTAGCACGAGTCAACATGTTGCGGAATCCGCGGGAGCGTTAGCCGAAAAAGCACGGGAACTGTCTTTAGTAGCCAGCCGTTTAGATGAATTGGTTTCCCAATACCAACTGTAGAGGGGGGCCTCAAGGGATGCAAGTACTCACCTTTTCACTAGAAGGCTCAACATTTGGACTGCCCACATCGGTTGTCGGCGAAGTCATCCGCATGCCTTCTTTGACGGCTCTTCCCGGTGCTCCGGTGGGCCTTCTCGGTTTGATGAACTTGCGGGGGCGGATGCTCCCGGTGGTCGATCCCCGATTTTGGCTGCACATTGCATCGGAAGAGCAATTAAAACATGTGGTGGTCGTACTTGGGGAAAATGAGTCGATGGGGCTAGCCGTTGAACAAGTGGACAGCATTATCGAGACGCCAGTGCATGAAGATGTGCCAGATATGGTCGATGAACGGCTAAAGCCACTCATTGCCGGATATTTTCAAACCGAGCGTGGATTTGTCTTTGTGTGGCATTCTCACGGTCCCTATTTTCTCTGGGACTTGATGCATCAGGCCGAGGAGAGGTTGTCATGACTTTTCAGGATTTGAGATGGGACTCGTCGGAAGAAAAAGAACTCTTCGTCGCTGAATTGCAAGATCTTTTACAAACCCTAGAGGATACGGCGCTCTCAAACGCTCCCGATATTGATGCCGCCTTTCGTGCGGCTCATACGATAAAAGGCTCGGCGGCCATGGTTGGCCTTGTAGAATGGTCCACGAAAGCGCACCACCTCGAGGATGAATTAGATCACGTTCGGGGAAAGAAAATCACATGGGACACCAGTGACTTGCGAAAACAGGTGCTTGATTTGGTGGATTTTATCCGCGGAGAATTATCACCGGTTTCTTCTGCCTCGACTCCCTCCTCCGGCGAGCACTGGCGGATTATGTTAGACCCGAATTGTGCTCTGAAAGGAGCCCGGGCTTTTCAATTACTAAACCGAATTCAGGAAGTCGCTGACATCATTTCGTCCAAACCCTCGCTTGAGAACCCTGCCGAATTGGAACAATTTGATGAGACGACGGTGGATGTCGTATTCAAACTCAAAACCGGCCGCGCGGTAATCTGGTCTGACATATTTCACAGTGTTCCCGAAGTGGAAAGTTGGGAAAAGGTTGGTTCTCAGGAAACAGACAGTCCAGCCTCCATGGCTGTTGCCGCAGGAAGTGCGAGCCGTCAAGAAAATATGATCCGCATTCATCCGGGCGTGCTCGAGGGACTTTTAGATGGACTCGGGGAACTATTGTTGCGTCACGCCGAGTTGACCCACCGGTTATCTGATGTCTCGTCATCAGCCAAAGAGGCCTTAGAAGGCATCAAGCGTATTGCTATGAATTTGCAAGATATTACTTTGCGGGCGCGAATGCTACCATTATCCACGCTTTTTCATCAATATCCTCGGGCGGTCCATGATATCGCGACCCAACTCTCTAAAGATATTGCGCTTAGCATCGAGGGGGGTGAAACCCAATTAGACCGGCTGGTTATGGACCGTTTGCATGAACCCTTGTTACATCTGATTCGCAATGCAGCCGACCATGGCATTGAAAACGCTGAGGAGCGTTTACGCCAGCATAAATCTCCGACAGGTCACATTTTGCTTCAGGCTTCCTCACGAAAAGGCCGGGTTCAAATTATTGTGGCGGATGACGGGCACGGGATTGACTGGGACCGGTTAAGAGAAAAAGCGGTGAAACGCGGAGTCATGACCCGAGAACAAGCCCAGAGTGCCTTACCAGATCAATTGGTCGCGATGCTTTTTCTTCCCGGATTTTCCACCAAAGACCAAGTCAGCGATCTTTCAGGACGCGGTGTGGGACTTGATGTGGTAAAAGAGACTTTAACGGCGCTTCATGGAGATATTCGGGTAGAGTCCGAGCCCGGACAAGGAACCCGGTTCATTATGGAACTGCCTATGACTATGGCTATTTTATCGGCCTTGCTAATACAAGTGGGGCCCGTCGTTTTAGGCATTCCGGTGTTAAATGTTGAACGGATTGAACATTGGCAACAAGATGCGGTCAAACACACCTTGGGAGCAGAGATGATTGATGATAATGGGCATCCACTGAAAGTGAGTGTGCTTGCCGAATGGTTAAAAATCCCGGGAAGCCGCCCGCAAGTAATCGTGCGGGTTCAAGATGGTCCTCTCAAAATGGCTCTAGTGGCCGATACCGTATTGGGGCAGCAAGATGTGGTAATTAAACCGATTGAGCGCGTCATGCCATTTATGCCTTGGATGACGGGAGCTGCGGTTTTAGGGGATGGACGCGTGGCCTTAATGGTCGATGTCAAACGTCTTGTGGAGCGCATTGGCTATGACGAGAAAACCTCCTCCTTACAACAGAAGACGGTGAATTCGGAGGGAAGCACCTCCGAAGCCATATCATCATGGCTGGTTTTTGAGCTTGACTCTCAACCTTATGCCATCTCTGTGGAAAAAGTCCAAGAAGTGTTAGTGCGCCAGCCCGTGTCCCGCATTATGGGCCAGCACCCTTTCTTAGAAGGGGTCACCATGATACGGGGCGAATCCTATCCGGTTATTTCCGGGAAAAAAATGATGGACAGTCCACATCCTGGGGAAGGCGGATATTTCATCATCATTCATATGAGCCAGCGCCGTTTTGTCTTGGCGGTAGACGCTGTGAAAGAGATTATTCCCATTAATTGGCGCAGTATTCAAGCCGTGCCCAATTATCAAAATACGGAAGTGATTATGGGGTTGGCCGAGATCGGGGACCGCGTCATCCAACTCGTAGATTTTGATGCCACCTTGGCGGCAGTGCTTCCTGTTGAGACTCCTTTACCTATAAATGAAGACGGACACTCGGATTTAAAGGGTGTCAGGGTATTTGTGGCTGACGATTCCCGCTTGGCCCGGCAGAAACTCATGACCGCACTTAGGGAACAAGGCGCTCTTGTTCGGGCCTTTGAGGACGGACAAGCGTTGATGACAGCTATTCAGGATCCTTCTCTTCGCCCTCATGTCGTAGTGACGGACATGGAGATGCCAAAAATGGATGGCTATCACGTGTTACAAGCCATGAAAACTGCATTTCCCGCGATTCCGGTCATTGTGCATACCTCTTTAGATGGAAAATTGTCCAAAGAACGATGTGAAGAGATGGGAGCCGATTTTGTTCTCACCAAATGGGATGTGGCTGAACTCGTCCGGTCCGTCCATTTAGCCTATCTCCGTACCACCGATAACAAGGGAGAAAAGACACATGCGCTTATTGCCGATTAATCAATTACAACCGGGAGATGTTACTGCCGATACCTTGCGCAGTGCCGATGGGCGAATTCTCCTTCGAGCGGGCGTGGAACTCACGGAATCGATGTTGCGCACCTTAAGCCGTTGGAATATCCCGGCGCTTCCCATTGAATGGCCAGGATTTGAGGATATTGATACGGCCCCGGTTCTGTCCGCACCGTTGATTGATGACATGCTCAAGTGGGCTTCTCAACCAGGACCCTTATCATGGAATGTCATTAATCAAGGACAGCACATTCTTCGTAAGATGTGGGATGAACAGCTCGATGCTCACGGATCGGCCTTTGAATTAATTCCCGTTTATCAAGTAGGGACCCCGTTTTTAAGCTATTATGTCAATCTTGTTGGTTTGGTGATGCGTCTTGGATATCAATTAGCTCCGGAATGGGCTGAGGCTTATGCGCTGGCGGCTTTGCTGATCGGATTTCATCATCAAGGATTGCAAGATGGCCATGTGAAAGAAGAAGATCCGTATCATACGATGGCTCTGGTGAGTGAACTGCGACAATTTCAGGTGCCCTCACCCACGATTACGACGATTTTACAACACCATGCGCATTATGACGGCAGTGGTGTGCCGAATCTCAAAGGCGAGGAGATTTATCGCGGTGCGATGATCTTGGGATTGGCTGAAACGTTTTTAACCTTGGTCTTTCAAACCCACGAGCCCGCATTGCCCGCCCATGAGGCGCTGGAATGGGTTGTCGGGGGAGCGGGTATGGATTTTTCCTTGGAAACCGTGAAAAAACTGCAGCGTATCATAGCGCCATATGCCACCGGACAAGTTGTGTCGTTGGGAAATCACGATGTCGCGGTGGTACGCCGTGTCCCTTCGGATTGGCCAAGTCGTCCGATTATTGGATTACTAAATGGTAAAGATGCCGGGCTGATTATCGATTTACGGGACCCCGATCAACAGACCCGAGTGATTACGGGAATTTATCCAGAACGGCTCTGGCCTTAATAAAGAGAACTCATGAAATGTGAGGTGGGAGGATCATATGGCGCACGTGGATGAAGTGCTAACAATTTGGGGTAAAATTTGTGGTCCGGGACTGGATGAAGCGGGACGTGCCTTGAGTCAAATGACCGGGCTGGATTTTACCATGGAAGATAAAGCGGTCAATGAAGTGGCGTGGGGAGAAGTGCTAAAGCGTTTTACCCAAAATGATCACACGGAATATTATGTGGTGCATTTAGGCGCGACAGGTTTGTTAACGGCCCGGATTATGTTGATCTTTTCGCCAGAAAACGGCCAGCGTCTGGTTTCCACAATGATGGGGGAAGATACCGATTTGCCGCTTGATGAGGTTGGACTCTCAGCCTTGGCCGAAATTGGGAATGTGGTCGGTACTGCCTTTTTGAACGTGTTTGCCAATATTTTTGGCACGGTGTTTGAGCCGACAGTTCCGGAAGTGAAACAGGGTTATGGAATAGATGTGTTCCCGCTTTTTTCTAACCACCAACGTGTACTTATTACCGAAGCCATATTCCGGGTAACGGGCGAAACATTAACCGGAGAAATTTTGATTGTGCCCGAACGTTTACAGCAAGCTGGGAGGTAATCAGGATGACGGTACTGATTGTAGATGATGCGGCATTTATGCGGCTTAGGTTAAAAAAATTATTAACCCAACAAGGTTATGACGTGGAAGAAGCTGCTAATGGCCAAGAAGCGGTGGAAAAATACCAGGCGATCCACCCGGATTGTGTGTTAATGGATATTACTATGCCTGAGATGAGTGGTCTTGATGCCTTGAAAGCTATCAAAGACATGGACAGCACAGCCAAAGTTATCATGGTTTCAGCCTTGGGCCAACAAGCAATGGTCATTCAAGCTATTCAAAATGGTGCCAAGGATTTTATTGTCAAGCCCTACGAGCCCGAACGCGTATTGGCTTCACTGAGCAAAGTCTTGTCCTAACAGGGATTTATTCATTTCTAACTGATTGATCAAAAAGGAGTATTGGACTTTATGCCCGCTGTCATGATCGTGGACGATTCAGCCTATGCCCGGTTTGTATTAAAGGACCGATTTAAACATCGGGGATGGGATGTGCTGACCGTCGGGAGCGGGGAAGAAGCATTGACCCAGTTGTCCCATTTCGTCCCCGATCTTATTACGATGGATGTTCTTATGCCCCATATGAATGGCATTGAAACCGTTAAAGCCTTACGGACTAAATGGGATGGTCCCATTATTATGGTGTCCAGTCAAACTCAAGGAGGGGCCGATTTAACCTGGCAAGCTTTGGACGCCGGTGCCTCGGATTTTGTCGGCAAACCAGCTCCCGCTCAGCCACTCGATCAAATCATTGATCAAATCATCGCGAAATATGAGGCCTTAAAGACTCCTTATGCCAACCGCATGGTTAAAGTCGCGCATTCCTCTTTGCCGAAGCAGTCCTGGGTTCACGCCAGGCTCTTGATTATTGGGGCTTCGACGGGAGGACCTAAAGCTCTTGCCCGGGTTGTGAAGTATTTTCGTGCGCCATGGTCGATTCCCATTGTGATTGTTCAGCACATGCCCGCCAGTTTTACCACGTCCTTGGCCGCGCGGCTTGGTCAAATTATTGGGGTGCCAGTACGGGAATCGCCGTTGGCTCCTCAAAAAATGCTATGGGAGCCGGGCCAGATTATTTTGGCCCGGGGAGGATATCACCTGCGTTTGAATGAACACGCTTGTTGGAGTGAACCAGGACCCCGGTTACACGGAGTCATACCTGCCATCGATGTAACAGCCCTTGATGGCGTCAAAGCCTTTGGACAGGATTTGTGTTTCACTATTTTGACCGGGATGGGCGAAGATGGTGCGGAAGCGGCTTATCAATGTCATAAAGCGGGCGGAACGGTTATCGTTCAAGATCCAACAACGGCAGTCGTCTGGGGCATGCCTCAAGCCGCATTAAATAAAGGAGCGGGTGACATGGTTGGCACACTCGATGAGATAGGTAGCTGGCTAAATGAGGTGATTCATCCTGAGCTTGGAATTTCCTGATGCCCAGTGGCATGAATTTGTCCGATATGTGGATCACCAAAATTTGTTGGTCTTAGCGGACTATAAACGGGATCAAGTGGAACGGCGGCTTAAAGGCTTTCTTTTGCGTGAAGGCTATTCGGATTTATTAGCCCTCATCGAAGCTATGCGCCATCAGCCCGGCATGGCAGCCCGGTTAAAAAATTTCTTAACGGTTCACGTCAGTGAATTTTTTCGTGATCCGCCGTACTGGCAACGCTTAGCCACCGCACTTCATGACAGAGGTTTGACAGAGGGAAAGGCATGGTCCGCGGGATGTTCGTGGGGAGCAGAGCCAGCGTCATTTTGGTTGATGGAGCAAAGTCACGCTCACCACTGGGAGATTTGGGCGACGGATACCGATGTCATGACTCTGGAGCAAGCGAAATTGTTACGATTTCCTAAAGAAAGCTTAACGCCTTTACTTGACCCTTACCGGGATTGGTGGCGACAAAACAGCGATGATACTTTCTCCTTAGTTCAGCAGGCGCATCACGATATTCACTGGGCCCATCATGATTTGCTCACCGATAAAGGCTATCCACAAAGCTTCGAGCTTGTAATGAGTCGCTACGTCATGATTTATTTTTCTCAACAGGCACGTCGCCGCGTATTAGAAAATTTGGTGAGTTCACTGAAAATTGGGGGCCTTCTCTTTATTGGAGCGACGGAAACACTTTTGGATGCCCAAGCATATGGCTTGGTCGCTATCGCCCCGGCTCTTTTTCAGCGTGTCGTGTAAACATCTTGCCCAACATCTCAAACGGCTTTTTGCGGTTTGAAGAGGTAAAGGCTTACAATAAAGAAAAGAGGGGCGATTCGTAAAGAAGGTGTTTTCATGGATCAAGAGCTTTGGAAAGGACTAAGAGAAACATACCGTCCGCAACAAATCGAGACATTATTTGTTGCGGAATCCCCATCAACGGGTCAACGCTTTTTTTATTTGGGGAATTCGCAATTATTTCGTTTTACCTACCAGGCATTTTTGCGCGTTTTTGACAAACAAATTGGTCAAACGCCCCAGGAATTCTTTTTATGGTTTCAACAGCATGGATTTTTTCTGGATAATTTGGCGTGTGAAAGCATTGGCTATTTGAAGGAATCGGATCGTCAACACGCGCGGATTCGCTGGATTCCCTCTCTCGCCGATCGCCTGGCTCAATACCGTCCGCATTCGATTATTGTTGTCATGAAAAGTTTAGAACATGCCGTAACCCAGGCCATCCTCTATGCGGGCATCACGCCTCATGTTCTGGTCTTGCCATTTCCGACGCGAACTTATCACAATCAACAAGTGTATATGGAAGGGTTAAGTCAATTTCTCACGACACTCAAAGTGTAAAATAATCTAGGCGAAATATGTCATGCCATAACACGAGTATTAGACATAATGCCCATCGATTTTTGAAATGCATGAAGATCAGAACCGAACAAACATTGGCAAGAAGGGCTAGTTGACAAGTGTAATCTGGCTGATCATGATGAATGAGACAGGATGTAAAAGAAAGGCGGAGACGTACTGATGGGTATTGCAGGATATTGGGGCCTTTTTAATGAATTATTAATGATTACGAGTGCAGTCGTTGTCGCTTTTGGATGGTATTTTATTCGACACAAGCGCATCGATATACACCGCAAATTTATGTTAACTGGCGCGAGTTTGGGTGCCGCTTTCTTTGTGAGTTATGTCTTGAGCACTTTTACCATTGGTGATACATATTTTGGCGGGCCGAAAAAATATAATGCACCGTATCAAGTATTTTTGCAGTTTCATGTTATTTTGGCGACGGCTGCGGCAGTGATGGGCGTGATCACGTTGCGTTGGGCGTTAAGAGCCCGGTTTAATAAACACAAGAAAATTGCGCCCTGGACGGCAACATTTTGGTTTGTCTCGGCGCTGACCGGCCTTGCCGTGTTCTTGATGCTTTTTGTGATCTTTCCCCCGGGTCCCACGACCAAAAGTTTAGTGCAGATTCTTGTAGGACATTAAGGGAGTGACGTGATGAATAGAGTCACCGATTTACATTTTTTGTCATCGCCTTCTGTTCTACAAGATGAAGAGCATCCCCTTTTAGTTTTATTGCATGGTTTTGGATCCGATGAAAGGGACTTAATGGCGATTAGACCCTATATTGATCCCAAATGGGCCGTGGTCACTATTCGGGCCCCGTTCCGCGAAGGTTCCGGATTTCGCTGGTATGCCTTAAAATCTTTGCAATCCCCAGATTTTGATGAAATGGCTCAAGCCCTAGCGCTGTTGAAAAAATGGTTTGGGGGCCTTGCACTTCGGTTTCCCCATGTTCCTCCCCACCAAGTGATCGTGGGCGGATTTAGTCAAGGGGCAGTGATGGCGCTTCATCTAGGTCTTTACGAACCATTGCGAGAAATTGGCGGCGTCAGCGTGTTGAGCGGATATTTACCTAATCCCCCTTCCCCCAACGCAGCTTGGCGCCGTCTTCCCATCTTTTGGGGACATGGTCTTGATGATCAGATCTTGCCTTATGCCCTGGCACAAACAGCTCATGATATCTTAAGTCGTCATAATATTGCGATAACATTTCGTTCTTATACGATGGGACATGAGGTTATTGAAGAGGAATTGCATGATCTGATGGATTGGTTGGATGGTGTCGTCAAATAAGATGAGACGGGAGTGCAGGTGATCAAGACGACATGCGATCCATGCAAAAACAACGCCGCTCGTACCTGAGATGGACTTTTACCCGCATGATGTGGGTCACGGTTTTGATAGCGGTGTTGATGGGGGGAGGAATGATCGTTCTCGCTCCGCGGTTAGAACAGATCAAACAGATTACGCCAAGTCTTCAAGTTCCCAAAATATATCATCTTCCCGATGTGCCGAGTCCGTGGCATACGGTGGCAGGAAGTTGTGAAATTCAAGTCGCCGGGGGACCGGTTTTATTTGAAAAAAATGCCCAAGAAGAGCGTCCTATTGCGTCGACCACCAAAATTATGACGGCTTATTTGACCCTAGAGAACAAGATGATGCCGTTAACCCGGAACATCACGATTACGGCGCAAGAAGTTCTCAATGACCGCCAAGGATTGTTAAAAGCGGATAGCGAAGTTCCCTTATCCCGTGGACAGATTGTGAGTGTTCAGGATTTGCTGTGGGCATTGATGCTCCCATCCGCAGATGATGCGGCGTGGGTATTGGCCCGCGCAGCAACGGATAACCACCCTGAGCGCTTTATTGCTGCGATGAACGAACAAGCTCGCCGGTTTCATATGAATCACACCCATTATGTGGATCCAGACGGGGTGAATCATGAGGGATATTCGACGGCGGCGGATTTGATGATTTTGACCCAGCATGTGATGAAAAACCCAGAGTTTCGCCGGCTGGTCCGAACGAAAACCCATAAAACCGCCTTTGGTGTGCTGACGAATCTGAACCAATTGCTATGGACCTATCCGGGAGCCATCGGGGTTAAGACAGGATGGACACCTTGGGCAGGCAGTTGTCTCGTTTTTGGCGCGACCCGAAGAGAGCATGGCAGTCCATTAACTGTTTACGGCGTTGTTTTGGGAGAACCTGCATTTAATCCGATGTTTCATGATACGGCGCAGTTACTGAACACAGCGTTTCATACCGCGTGGTCACCTTTAATTCACGCTGGGCAAACGGTTGTCGTCCTTAATATTCACCGTATCTTGACGACAACGACGCTCGATTTATACACATCACAACCTTTGGGAGCATTTGATGTGGGAGAAGACGCCACACTCCAGTACCGCCTGAAGAAACTCGGATCTTCATGGCATGCAGGTCAGGTCTTAGGATATGTTCGCATTGAAGCCCAAAGATGGCCTAAGAGCTCGTGGGTGCCGCTCAAAGCTCGCTCCTCATATGTCATGCCGTGGTGGGCTCATTTGTAACGCCACTTGCTGAAAACCCCAGTTGAGAATCTTTTCAGCATCTTGATATTCCGGCGGAAAGCCATATTGAGCGTGAAGAATCACTCCCAGCAAAGTCACTGAGTGCCCGTCGATTTTCCTAGTCGCCGCAAATACCAAGTTGAAGCCTGCTTGGGTTGTCCACCCTGTCTTGATGCCAATGACCGACGGATCGATGAACAAGAGACCATTGAGGTTTCGAACCACAGGATTATGGGGTAATGCTGTGACCTTCGTATCCACAATGCGTCGAAATAAGGGGTTACGTAAATCTTGTTCGGCAATGATCGACAAATCCCAGGCCGTGCCGACGGATTGGGGAGAGAGGCCGTCCGGATCAGCATAATGTGTGCCTTTCATTCCCAGCGCCTTAGCTTCTTGATTCATTTCTTGAATAAAGGCCGCGCGAGAACCGGCCAGATTTTCGGCTAGGGCGACAGAGGCATCATTGGCTGAAGCGAGCATTAAACCATAGAGAAGCTGTTTCACGGTAAAATGTTCTCCCGGTGCCATAAAAATGTCGGACCCGGTCGTGGCAGCAGCTTGGGGACTGATCGTAATGACCCGGTTAAGGGGAAGATGATGCAGCACCAAGTAAATGGTCATCAATTTGGTGGTGGAAGCCAAGGGGCCTGGAGTATGGGGATGAAGCTGCCATAATAATTGGTGGGTATTAAGATTCCAAAGAATTCCCGAGCTTTCTCCAATTTTAAAGGGTAAGGCTGGTGTCTCTTCAGGACCGGGTTCCACGGTGTATAAGGTTTTGATAGGAGTAATGCGTGTTGGGGAAGCGGAGAGGGCATGATGTGAGGGATGCGAAAAAAACTGTTGGTTAATCCATGCCGATACGATTAACAGGAAAGCTAAAATGACGGCCCCCCACGGTGTGGCGGGTGCTGGTTTACGCCGTTTTGACTGTGATATCATTCCCCTAAATCCCCCTACCGATCATTCATGAAGAAAGCTAGTCGTTTATGAATCAAGCTTTATCTTATCAAAGGACACAGGGGTTATGCTTTGGGTAAAGATGACAATTGCGCAAGAAATTTGTTCCACCATGTCGGATTTTGATCAATAAAGGACACAAGCGCAGAAAGTCTGTCCAAGGTTTCGGTACTAAAATGATGTTCGATGCCTTCGACATCATGATAGACTGTTTTGGGGTCGGAAATAGCAAGATGGCGCAGGAAGCGTTCCAGAATTTGGTGTCTGGCTAATAATAGCCGCCCTTCCGCCATGCCTTTAGACGTTAACGAGAGGCCGCGGTACCGTTCGACTTCCAGCCACCCTTCTTCTTTCAATTTGCGAATCATTTTACTAACGGAAGCTTGGCTGATATGGAGGCATTCAGCAATGTCCGAAACGCGGGCGTAGCCTTTTTGCTCGGTCAATCGCCAAATCGCTTCCAGATAATCTTCTTGATTGGGTGTGGACATGCCCCCTTCACCCTTTCTCGCTTTTTATTGTAGACTATGCGAGTTATGACAATATGTGCTAGTCCTTTTCAGAATGAGGGGGCAAATGGGGGTGACAATCATCATCCACATGATCATGTTGTTGGGTTTCTAACTGAATGGTGACGTGGTGGATAGGAAAATGATCTTGCAGATAGTGGGCAATGGCTGCAAGAATTTCTTGTCCTTCCTGGACGGAAACATTGTCTATGAGGATATGGGCGGATAATAAATTGTAGTCGGAGCGTAAAGCCCAAATGTGAAGGTGATGGACCTCGTGCACACGGGGAATTGTCAAAAGCGCGTGCTCTATGTCTTGAGGTTTTACGCCAGGGGGGGTTCCTTCCATCAAGATGTTGACACTCTGACGACTGATGTTTAAGGCCGCTTTGAACAAGATGACGCCAATGAGCATACCAGCGAGAGGATCGAAGCCGTTAAAGTGGGTCCACAGAATCAAGAATCCGGAAACCATGACGCTTAATGATCCTGCTGCGTCACTGGCAGCGTGCCAGAACATGGCACGGAGATTCAAGTCATGGATATCGTTTGGCATAAGGAGTAATGTGACCAGAATATTAAAGAGGAAAGCAACCAATCCTAGCCAAATGATGGATTGGGCCATCACGGGTTCTGGACGAATTAACCGGTAAATGCCCGCAACAATGAGTCCGATGGCTAATATGACTAAAATTAAGCTGTTAATCAATGATGCCAAGATGCCACTGCGTGCATATCCGTAACTCAGTTGCTTGGTAGGGGGATTATTTTCAATGCGGGCCGCATAATAGGCAAGCGCCATGGCACCGACATCGCTTAAAAGATGCACGGCATTAGAAAGGACGGACAAACTGCGGCTGGATAAGGCTCCGAGAAATTCCACGATGAACACAATGATGGTGAGAATGAGTGCCCACTTTAGTCGGGATATGGTTACAGTATGATGTGAGTGCTCATGCACGGACTTGTACCCTCGTTGACAAAGTTTTTATACCTCTGACACTATCACAAATTCTCTTGAACGGCCAAGGAGGCTTGATGTGTTGGCAAAACCTTTAATCATTTTTGACTTGGACGGAACATTGTACCGGGGCGATGCGCCGTATTGGTATTATGCTGAGCAAGTCAGCCGGTTTTTACCCCCGGAGATAGGTCAAGCCTACTTACAGCGGGTAGAGAACCATCTGACAGGCCGTCAAACGGTGGAAGCTTCCGATAATTGGGAAGCGGTTGTGCGTCTCATGGAGCCCTTTGGCGAAAGTTTAACGCCAGAGCAGTGGCAGGAAGCCTTTATGGCGACCAGGCGGTATATGTTAAGCGGACAGTGCCCTCTGGAATTGCCTTGGGATCTTAAGCCATTTCTCTCTAATCTCAAAGGGCAGGTTATTTTGGCTGTTGCCAGTAATAGTCCTGATGAGGCGGCCAAGCCCTTATTGGAACAGCTCGGTCTAATCGGTCTTTTTGATGTCATCAAAACCGCAGCCCAAAAGCCTGAAGGACTCATCACATTGGTATCGGAAATTACGCATAATGATTATGCACCCGACCAGATTTTTAGCATTGGGGACCATTATAATAACGATATTGCGCCAGGAATTCAGCACGGATGGATTACGGGGCATATTAGTCCTCGCCGAATTTTTCCAGGACCTGCCACCTTTAAGGTGACGGCATTAGAAGAACTTTATCCCCATATTCGCACCTGGGTACAACGCATTAAGGAAGGGACTAACGGATAATATGGCGACCATTCAATTTTTTGGCGGCGTCGGGGTCATTGGTTCGAGCAAAATTGTCATTGAGCAAGACGGATGGCGTGTACTGTTAGATTTTGGCTTGGAATTTAATCCCGGGGGAGGATTGTACCGGCAAGGTATTGTGCCACGCCCCGCACATGCGTTGTCTGATCGCCTGTTAACAGGTGACGCGCCCTGGATACCCCATATCTACGATCCGGATTTTTCCAAGGGAATAGATGGATTGGCAGTGGGGAATGATCACAAAACCGCCGTATTTATCACTCATGCGCACCTCGATCATATTGGCCTTACCGGTTATATCGATCCTCACATTCCCATTTGGGCATCTCCTGATACCATAGAGATTATGCGTGCAGCGCACGAAGCGGGGGAAGATTTGGAGGGACATTGGCCGAAGCTTCGCCCTTTAGAAGCAGAGCACACCCTGACCTTTGGACCCTTTACGGTGATGCGTTATGATGTGGACCACGATATCATTGGGGCTTCAGGATACAGTGTGGCCACAAACAGTGGGATAGTGGCTTTTACTGGGGACATTCGTTTACACGGCAGGCATCCCGAAAAAAGTTTGCACTTTGCGCACAAAGTCGAGGGCTGTAAGGCTCTCGTTATTGAAGGAACCACCCTGTCCTTTGGATTTAAAGACCCCGTTCGCACCGAACATGAGGTCGACGAGGACTTTGCTAAGATTTTGGAAAACACTCCCGGTCTTGTTCTGTTGACCATCTATCCGCGCAATCTTGAACGCATCGAAGCTTTTATTAAGATTGTCCATGCACATCACCGCGAAATTTTATGGTCCAGGTCGACTGCAGCATTTCTTAAGGCGATGGGACTCGATGTAGGAGCCATGAGCGAAGAGAGTCTGCCGGACATCAGGAAAAACTCCGCACATTATGTGTTGCAATTAAATCCATCTGATTGGCCCTTAATGCTCGATTTGCCGCTAGGTCCAAGGTCAGTCTTTGTGCATGCCAATGGTGCTCCATTGGGCACCTTTGATCCTTTATGGCCAGTATTGCAAGATTGGTTGCGGTATGTCCACACCCCTTTTTGGCCGATTGGGACGGGAGGGCATGCGAGCCCCGATGGTTTACGTGAGTTATTGGAGATCATTCATCCTGACATTGTGTTCCCTTTGCACTCGCAAGAACCGGACCGATTATGGCCTCCGCCTGGAACCAAACGCTGGCTGCCGGAACGAGGGCGTATCTATGATTTAGACAGCAACTGAGCTATATTCTTTATTTGGCAGGAATCCAATGTCATATTATAATGTTTTGAGCAGAATTTCGTAAATTGTTATTAACGTAGGAGGATATTGCGTGAGAATTTTGATTTTAGGGGGAGATGGATATTTAGGCTGGCCGACAGCTATCTATCTCTCACACCAAGGCCACGATATTGCAGTGGCAGATAATTTTGTCCGCCGCCAATATGACTACGAATTGGGCGCGGAAAGCCTTGTTCCCATTGCATCGCTCCAGCAACGGGTAAAAACCTGGAAAGACATAACCGGCCGCAAAATTAACGTGTATGTAGGCGACATGACCGATGCCGGTTTTGTATATCGCATGATTGAAGAATTTAAGCCTGACACGATAGTGCATTATGCGGAACAACGTTCAGCGCCCTATTCCATGATTGACCGTGAACATGCCGTGTACACACAGGTTAATAATGTTGTCGGGACCCTCAACGTGATTTATGCGATTGCGGATTTAAATCCGGACATTCACTTGGTCAAGCTTGGCTCCATGGGTGAATATGGCACCCCAAATATTGATATTGAAGAAGGATTTTTAGAAGTCGAGCATAATGGGCGAAAAGACATTTTGCCCTACCCTAAGCAGCCGGGTTCTTTCTATCACTTATCGAAAGTCCATGACAGTCATAACATCCTCTTTGCATGTAAAAACTTTGGTCTTCGCTCCACGGATTTGAACCAGGGGATTGTGTATGGGGTAGAAACCGAACAAACCGTCCTTCATCCCGATTTAGCCACCCGTCTAGATTACGATGGCGTCTTTGGGACAGTTCTTAACCGGTTTTGTATCGAAGCGGTTTTAGGACATCCCTTGACGGTTTATGGTGTAGGGGAACAAAAACGGGGATTATTAGACATTCGCGACACCGTACGGTGCATTGAAATTGCTGCAGAAAATCCCCCGGAGCGTGGCGAATACCGGGTCTTTAATCAGTTTACGGAAGAATTTTCAATTAAAGAATTAGCGGAACTTGTGGCCAAAACCTATCCCGGAGAAGTTAAGGTCGAACTGGTGGAAGATCCCCGAACAGAAGCTTTAACCCATTATTTTAACGCGCGTCATACCAAATTAATTGATTTGGGCCTCGTTCCTCACTTACTTTCTGATACGTTGATTCAATCCTTATTTGGTGTGATTGAGAAATACAAGGACCGCGTCAATTGGGATGTCATCCGCACCTTCGTCAATTGGCGACGTACGCGCAATCCTTTATACAATAACGATTGAGTCGATTACAGCTCTCTTAACAAGCCGGTATAATACCGGCTTGTTGTGTTTAATAATGGATGGATTGAAAAAATTGCGCGAGCGGATGGCGATTATGACTTATCATGGTGGAAAGAAGAGATAATGGGAAGAGAGATCGGGATGTGGCATATTGCTGCGCCCTGGTGGATGAAGAAGGAGCGGTGCGAATGAAACGTCAATGGGGTCTTGGACTTTTAGGTGCGTTAGGATTAGGCTTTATTGCTGTGCGGGTGAATGGAAAATTGCGGCCCAAGCCGATGCCGGTGCAAATCGAACAGTTTTTCCTGACCAATCCTCTACGGGTTTCCTATTTCGGACCCCGCGATGCCTTGCGCTTGGCAGGGAATTTAGAAGGATTGCGTGTCTTGGAAATCGGTACAGGCGTTGGTGTCATTTTAGAAGAAATTGCAAAACGGGTGGGAGAAGGCGGGCAGGCTTTCGGGGTTGATATTCAAAGTGATGCCATTGCTAAAACCGAACAGCGTCTCAGTCAACACGGGTTGATGTCACGAACGGGACTGGCCACAGCGAATGCTTTAGAGATGCCGTGGACCGATGGCAGCATGGATAGAGTGATTATGGTGGCGATGTTAGGGGAGATTCCCTCGTCTCACCGGGTAGAAGCGCTTAAAGAAGCGGGCCGGGTGTTAAATCGTGACGGCAAACTTGTTATTACTGAATTTTGGCCTGATCCGCATTTCATTCCTTTGCCCAAAATGGTCCGTCTCTTGAGGCAAGCCGGTTTCAATATTGTTGATGTCTATCAAAAACCTTTGTTGTATAGCATTTCTGCCAAAAAGGAGGTTTAAGCTGCTTGCTGTCAATCTATGATGAGCTTTGATAGTATGTGATAATATAATTAAGTGATTGTATTATGGACGAGCAGTTTGTCAGCATCGGCAAGGCGGCCAAGATGCTCGGCATGAGCATCGACGGACTCCGGAAGTGGGAACGCGAAGGGCGCCTGATTCCGGTGCGTACCGTGACGAATCATCGGCGCTATCGGGTCGCGGACTTACGCGCCCTGATGCACGAGGATGCTCCTGATGTTGCTAGGGATACTCGTTGTCTCCTCTATGCGCGAGTCTCGACCAAAAAACAACAAGATGCGGGGAACTTGGATCGTCAACTCGGGCGGTTAACCGCGTTCGCTGCGGAGCAGCGATGGACTGTGGTGGCTGCTCTTACCGATGTCGCGAGCGGCTTGAATGAAAAACGGCGGGGTCTCCATCGGTTGCTGGATCTTGCTCAGCAACACCAAGCGGGCATCGTGGCTGTGGAGTACAAGGATCGATTGGCGCGCTTCGGGTTTACTTATCTGGAAAGTTACCTGCACGCCTTTGGCGTACGTGTTGTCGTCATAGAAAGTCCGGTGAAAGACGATCCCCAGGAACTCGTGGAGGACTTGATTGCCATTACCACGTCCTTCTCGGCCCGCATTTATGGCAAGCGCAGGGACAAAGATGGGCTCGACCGTGCGTCAAGCGATGGCGACCTTAGCGCAGGAAGGAGTCCCCGGATGAAGACGACCATTTTTGGTGTCTTGCTCGAGGTCACGCCCGATCAGGACACGGTGTTACGCCGTTTGATGCGCAAATATGGGTTCATGCTACGATTTGCCTTTCAACGATTGGTTGGCGGACTACAAAACATAGGTGGTTTGGAACGTCACTGTGCCAGTGAAACGGAGTTGCCGCTGCGTTACGCCAAAGATGCGGTGCAAGAAGCGCAAGACCTCATTCGGGCCCGCCATCAAGCCATGAAAGACGGGGCGACTTTATGGACGCAACGCGTGAAAAAAACCCGAGAACGGTTGACCGCACTCCGGGCATCCCCGCATCCGAATGCCCGCCGCATTGCGGGACAAGAACGTAAACTCACGCATCAAGAAGCCCAGCAAGCGTTTTATCAACAGCATGTCGAGGCCGGCACCTTTCCTCCCGTGGTGTTTGGCACAAAAAAACGGTGGTGGGATCGGTTCAAGACTCTCGATGACCCCATCGCCGAACAGGCACGCCAGCAGGCGTGGCGGGAAGAATGGGACGAGAGCCGGAATGGTCGGCTGTCAGCACGTGGGGATCGAACCAAAAGGGGCAATCCCCTCCTGCGCGTCTGCGCAGGGGCCGACCATTGGATCTTAGAAATCTCTCTCGATTGCCGCAAACCGGGCAAACCCGACGCCAAAGTTCCTCGGTATGAGAAACTGGCAATCCCTCTCTATATTGCGCGGAAGGTGTCCAAGAAAACCGGCCAAGTCAATGGCCGTGATTATGAGGGGCTTCTGCGTCGAGTGCTCGCCTCCGACGACCCCTATCAAGTCGAAATTCTCCGACGTCAAGGACGGTATCAGGTGCGTATTACCGTCGAAGAAGTCCCCGCGCCTATCCAGACCGATCCGCGTCATGGCTGGGTGGGCGTGGATACCAATAGCACCTTTTTAGCTCTCTGTCACGTGTTGCCAAACGGCAATCCCCACGCCTTCGCAACGATCGGGGATCCCCGTCTCTTCGATGTCCGATCGACCCAACGCGACGCGTTGGTGGGAGGTCTCGCGGTCGAGACCGTTCAGTGGGCTCAGGCTCGTGGAGCGGGACTGGTCGTGGAAGACTTGCAATTCATCCATGATCGGGATGTGAGCGCCAAGTTTAACCGCGTGACGCACCAGTTTAATTACCGGGCCTTGCTGATGGCGGTCGAACGACAGGCCGCGCGGGAAGGCGTCGGCTTGCGGAAAGTCACACCGGCTTATACCTCGATTATCGGGCGGTTCAAGTATCAGCCGCAATACGGGATTAGCGTGCATCACGCCGCGGCCCTCGTGATCGGGCGACGCGGCGGACTGAAAGTCCGCCGGGAAAACGTTCCGAAAGCCTTGCGGCTTTGGATGCAAGACCGCGATCAATGGAACGACCCCACGTATCGGAAAAATGATTGGAGTGCATGGGCTCGGATTAAACGGATCATGACGAAGACGTTGGCATCGCACCATCAGTATTTGAGTGCCTGGTTAGGGTATCGCAAGACATTATTCTCTAAATGACCCACATCTCCTTCCCCCGTCGCCACCACGTGGCGAAAGGAGCGACGGGGCATCTTGATGAAGGCCCAGTAACGCTGGGGCTCAGGGCACCACCGACGGGACACCGATGGGAGTTTCCTGCCATCCTTCTCCTGCCGGGATCTTGAGCGGTGCGTGGGGGAAAAACATCCCCACGCGATGGGGCGGAAGCCACCCCCGAGCAGACGAATCCTGTGAGGACTGCGGGCCCCATGAGGGGCCGAGAAAAGCCGAAAGAGATTATCGTAGGTTTTTTTAACCAGGTTCCAATGGTATAATCGGCAAGGGCATTTGACGAAAATAATGAAGGTGGACATTATGAAGCGGGTTGAAAAACCATGGGGTTACGAACTATGGTGGGCCATTACTGACCGCTATGTGGGTAAAGTGATTCATGTGAATCAAGGGCAGTCTTTAAGTTTGCAGTATCATCATGTGAAACATGAAAGTATGTATGTGGTGGCAGGTCAGGCTGAGATTTTAATTAATGATGAGTTAAGGCGCATAGGCCCAGGTGAAGCGGTGGAAGTTCCTCCATTGACCAAGCATCGTCTCACTGCGCTGACTGACCTCGAAGTGATGGAGGTGTCAACACCGGAACTCGATGATGTGGTGCGGTTAGAAGATAACTATGGGCGGGAAGGAACGTCAACACCCTAAAGGCCTGATTCTCTCAATCAGAGTTAAACGACCCAGCGAGCAAGAGCCGCAGGTTACCCTGCGGCTTCTTCTTCGATCTGTTGTTTAATTCGGGTGGCAATATCCAAAAATACCTGACTGGAAAGCGATGCGGGGTCCGATACGACAACCGGCTCTCCTTCGTCTCCTCCTTCACGTACGGTAGATTCCAAAGGAATTTGCCCGAGTAAGGGCACATGGAATAAATCCGCTAAGGCTTTGCCGCCTCCCGAACCGAAAATATTCATGCGTTCACCATGTGGGCACAGCACATAGGACATGTTCTCAATCACGCCGATAATTTCTTGGTGGGCTCTTTTGGCCACATCTCCCGCGCGGTGGGCCACATAGGTGGCAACCTCTTGGGGCGTTGTGACTAAGACTAATTTGGCTTTGCGCACTTTTTGGGCAATATCTAAAGCAACATCCCCGGTGCCCGGAGGCAAGTCGATGAGCAGGTAATCGAGTTCAGGCCAAGCCACATCGGTGAAAAATTGTTGCATCATTTTTCCTAACATCGGTCCACGCCAGACGATAGCCTGTCCTTCTTCCACAAACATCCCCATGGAGACTAAATAGACACCATGCACTTGCCAAGGAATGATTTTTTCTTGCTCGTTGACACGGGCCTTGTCCTTAGCGCCAAACATTCGACCTTGACTAAAACCATAAATATCCATATCGATAATCCCGACGCGAGCTCCGAGTTGACTGAGCGCCACGGCTAAGTTAGCCGTGATGGTGGATTTGCCCACACCACCTTTACCACTGGCAATGCCGATGACGACCGTCTTGTTCGCATCAGACATCATTCCCTCTGCAGGACCTTGTCCGGGTAAAGGACCAATGACTGGGGCTTGGCGGGTATTTGAGGAGGTACTGGGCGGGGTCACATTGGGTTTGGCGGATGTAGCCCCTGGTGCGCGGTTTTGTTGTGCCGATTCGAATGCCTTTTGAAAGGCTTTTTTCCGTTCTTGTTCGTTCATGACACTTAAATTGACGGCGACATCGGTGACTTCGGGATCTTGACGTAAGACGTGATTGACATCATCGGTAATTTTTTGATGCAGTGGACAGCCTTCAACCGTGAGGGCAATATCAAGAGCCACACGACCGCTGGGTTCAATAGCGACATTGCGAACCATATTTAAGGCGACAATACTTTGATGTAACTCGGGATCATAGACATTTTCTAAAGCGCGCATTACCCGGGCTTGATCTAACATAAATTCACCTCACAAAAATTTTAGAAGCCAAGGAGACGACGGCCCTCATCGGTCAGCATATCAGGAGTCCACGGAGGATTCCAGACGATATCAACATGAGCTTCTTTAACCCCATCGATCGTTTCGATTGCCATTTCGGCCGTTCGCGTGATGGTGTCATGCAGTGGACAGCCAGGCGCGGTTAATGTCATTTCCACTTGAACAACACCGTCATCGTGCACCTCGACATTATAGACCAAACCCAAATCCACTACGTTCACGCCAATCTCGGGATCGGTCACCTCTTTGAGGACTTCTAAGACTTGGTCTTTGGTAACCGTTGTAGCCATTCAAAAAGCCTCCTTCTGTTTCGGTCTTTCAATCTCCTGCATCCTGAACTGGCAGCAGGAATTTTGGGGGTTATTTCCGAGCATTTCACTAGGTATTATACCGCGTTTTCTTTTTTTTTGTGAATCGAAACTCTGGGACGAAGGCGTCATATAGCAGTCAGATACATGGTAATGGCCCGCGGGGAAAAAATTTCTTGGACTGGATGCATACACCAGCATAATTTGGTCACACTACGAATAGTTATATTAGGTCTGGTTGAATGAATCCCTATCACGGTCTCATTATCTTTCATTCATGAGAGAACATTGATATGGGGGAGCAACCATGAGAACCATGAAAGGACTAAAATCGCATGCCAGTCTTTGGCGTTTAATGTGGTGGAGTTTGCGGCTGTCTTGGTCGAAAAACAAGGAGGGACGGCGCCGCGCACGAAAACATATTTGGGCTATGCTCGAAAATCGGTGGAGCAAGTTAGTGCCTGATGCTGTTCCGGGACAAGTCTCGGGCGTTACGCACGCGGTGTGGCTTGGAGCCGCTTTAGCGTCGCGCTCCCTGGTGCGCTATCCGCTATTGCCTAAACGGATAAAGACGCGGTTGATTTGGTTGTTTCGGTTGGTCGGGCGGACCAATGGGAAGGCATTGGTTACGGCCTATTTGGCATGGGTGTGGCTTACCGATGTCGCCGAGTCTCCCAGTCATTTGGTGCAGTCGCAAGTGACTCCCGATACGGTTTGACTCAATGGCCCGTTATTTGCGTTGACCACCAGTATAACGTTGAGCCCTCCGCCAATACCAGATGGAGATTCCGAAAAAAATCACCGCAATCACCACTTTGCTGAAAAAATGTGAAGGGGCTTTGGATACGATATAGCTTTGATTAAGTAAGGGGTGATGATGGCTATCCTCTACGGTGACTTGTAAAGGGCCAGGAGATCGAATGAGATAGGAGGCAGCATATTCATGTGTTGCCTCTTTTTTTAATGGCAGCACGGTATGGGTGTGATTATCAAATGCGAGTTCAATTGTTGCGGGAATCACCTTCTCACTGACCACGATAAAGGTGGTCTCGCTCGGTGCCTGAAGAGGTTTGGGTGTCACGAGTAATCGGATGGGACTAGACGCCCAGATAGGACTATTAAAAACGCTGAAAATTGTCATCCCAGTGAGTAAAAAGATGATACCTTTTAATTTTAATTTGCGCACTGCCAGATGTCCTTCCGCCCAAGTTTCCTTATATTCTACAGGTTTCGAGGATAAAGCACAAAGTGAAAAAAGTTCGGAGAAAATGCAGGATTTAGCCTGTAAAAGATTTACAGGTGATGAATCATGTGCGTATATTCAAATAAAAGGGTTGGCGCGGGAGTAAATATGATGATTATGAATAAAAAGGATTTGCGGGATACAAAAGGCCAATCATTACCTATCGTTATCCTTTTTATGGGATTAATTATTGGTGCAGCAGCCATAACGATCGATTATGGCAAAGTTTCTGCATTGCGTAATCAAGCACAATCGGCTTCCAGTGCGGCTGCATTAGCGGCTGCCCAAACGCTCGCGGCCGAAATAAATGGGGAAGTATCTTCATCAAACTCGAATACACAGGGATATGTTAATGTACCCTTAACGAATCCTACGACCGTAGCACAGAAAATATATCAAGAAAATATCAAAAGCGCGATTGCACACAGTAATTCCTTAAATACCTGTACCGTGACATATTATATTGGGTCTCTGAATCCTCAAGATAAAGTTAGTTCCAATCCTAGTAGTATCCAACTCGGTATTAACAGTCCTATTTATGTTCAAGTGACATCTTCGGGAACCACAACGATGAACTTTGGAAGTGCTTTAGGCATTGGTAGTGCAAATATCACACCAAAAGCTACCGCCGCCGCGACCATTCAGTTTAAAATCTCAAATGGATTAGTGCTACCATTACTGCTACCAGTTAGTAATCCTTTGTCCTCCACAGGAAATTGGCAGAACTATTGGAGAGATGGAGAAGTCTATGCGGCATATAGAGGAGACGGTTCAGGAAATGTGCCGTCGTGGACCACGGGAATTGCCTCAACTAATATCATTGCCTATCATAAATCGTGGAAGAGTTTAGGTGATGGATGCAGCAAGAGTGCAATTTTTGGTGATGGAGGATTTGGTTGGTACAATAATAACGAATACGCGTCACTGCAAGTCGGTGAAGTGATTAAGGGTAAAGCCGGGAGTAATGAATGGCAACATGCATTAGCTTCCATTAATCCTGGGCAAACGGTGGTTCTTCCAGTGGCATATCCCCATTCCTATGATCAAAATACCGAATCGGGTAATAAATGTCCCAATGATAGTGCAAAAACGGTAGAAATTTACGGATTTGTTACTGCAACAATTGATTCCGTTCATGATACGCATGATTCCGTGAATAACATGAATAATACGAACGGAGAGCCGGATGTTGGATTTAGTTTTACTATCGATCATCGCTATGCCGTTAGCAGTACATTGTCATCAAATAATACAACCAACTTATCTTTATCGTATACAGCATACTTGGTACCAAATAATGGATAAAAACCAATTTTATCATCACAGGCATTAATTCTTATAGATTCAATCATTGCCACCCCCACTGGTGACTAAAAAGAATTGAGCCATAGATTGCGGCATCGGCAGTCCAAAGAACGATAATAGGTTGAACAAATCGATTCTGTATTTTAACCACTGTAAATTGGAAAATCAACACCCATGAAACGCAATATGCTATGAAGGGGTTAGTCATTGGCATAAAAGCTTAGCGGAACTACAAGAATTATTGCGGAAATAGTATCAAGGGTAGTCTCATTCTAGATTCGGGGGATTGATGAAGGAGAAAGATTAGTCCTAATATAAATTGGGGTAGACAATAATATCCAGAATTCCATCGCAAGGATCCGATGTTTGGAAATTAGGGTAAATTGTTTCCATGGCCAAATCGATTGATAGCGCTATTTTGTGAAATCCATGGTCTCCTTGGAGAAGGGGAAAACACTAAAGCGTATAATTGCATGAACCAAAATTATCTCGCTACCCAACAAATTAAGTGTTTCGGGTGATTCACGCCGTTTCGTGAATAATGGCTTCGACTTATAACAATTCGAAGTAGCATGAATCAAAGTCCGTTAGTAGATTGGCAGAATGCAAAGACCTAGACTTTAGTCGAACTACCATACGATGGTCCACATTAAAAAGGTGTGCTAAAAGCTAGGGTTGAGTTCCGTATACTGTAAGCGTTGCGAGGAATATTGGCTATATTAGCACCGTTCCGCGCTATTTCACAGAGTGAACGAGAACAAATCCGACAACACTCTCTACGCCTGAACAGATTTGTCCAAAAAACTTTTTCAAGTGGGGAAAACGTTAAAAGTTGGGTTTGAAAAGAAGGAATTAGGAACTTCTCGTCGAATTTTGAAAAATAAGCAGGAAAATATTGTATCTTGCTGGCTGCCTCGAAATATCTTTACTCAAAAGTTTACATGAAATGGGAGGATTATCTTGGCGAAATTACAGGTGTTTTTGTTGGCATTATTTTCGCGAGTTAAGGAAAAAGACGGTCAGGCGTTGGTGGAATATGCTTTAATTTTGGCCCTCATTGCTGTGGTCGTCATTGTAGCATTACATTTCTTAGGAAGTTCCGTTAAACATCAATTGAACAATATTGCTAACAACATTACGAATGCGTCCTAATATTTTGAGGTGCGACTATTATGACTAACGTCTGGATAGTCGCACCTTGATCTCTGTGAAGGTGTAGGAGGATTCAAAATGGCTATAGCAAAGCGGATGGGGACATTTTTTCGGATAAATCGTTGGCTGTTGGCGGGCATCGTGGTGATTGGTGTAGCTGCTTATGTTTCGGCGCGTTATGTCCAAATCGCTATTCAACAGGCTAATGCGAAAACCCATGTTCCTACCGTGCAAGTTCTTGTTGCCTCTCAACCTATTGCTGCTTATGAACCTATTACGTCCAGTATGGTTACGGTGAAAACCTATCCAGTGTCTGCTGTACCTGCAGGATCCTATTCTTCTATTCAGCCTCTGAATGGAGCATGGACAACGGAAGCCATTTCGCCGGGTGTTCCTCTCGTGTCCAGCGAAGTATTTTTCCCTAAAACCGCCAATGTATTAGCAGCCCGTATTAACCCTCAAGACATGGCGGTCGATGTTCCATTGTCGTCAACTAATGCGGTCGATGGTTTAATCATGCCGGGCGACAACATTGCCTTATTTATTACAATCACAGAGAAAAATGGGCAAAAAGTTATTGAAGATTTTATGAATCACGTCAAAGTGTTAGCGGTGAACGGTTCGATGACTCCACCATCTGCTCCTACGGTTGGACAAAGTCCCAATTTGATTGTCGCCATGACACCATCTCGTATTGAATCTCTCCTATTTGCTGAGCAAAACTCATCGGGCTTTACCGCAGCTCTTGAGTCTCCGCATACTAAGGCGCAACGCCCCACTCCTTATGGACTTAATAATCTTGATACTCCGGTTCCTTAATTTGTTAATTTGTTGTGAGGATGTGTGGTGATGGTAAGCGTACTCGTGGCAGCGATTTCTCCGGTTATGGAATCAATCGATTCCATGTTGCGACAGTTGTCGTTCGTCAATATTGCGGGTTCTACGGAAAGTATACGGGAAGCTGTGGATATTGCGGCCGTTGAATCCTTGGATGCGATGATTATTGATGAAAGTCTCCTCAGTGACAGTTGGGGGCTTCAAGACCGCCTGGCACGTGAGCCATTTCCATTGATTTTAATCATTCATACGCCGAGCGCGGAGTCGACTCGCCGCGCATTAGCTATTCATGCGGCTGACGTGATGACTCAGGACGCCATTTCTTCCCTATTACCACCATTATTGAAATCCTTGAATAAATCCGATGAACCTGCTGCGGCTTTGCACCGAGTTATTGGGGTATATTCAGCTAAGGGGGGAGTTGGCAAGACAACCTTGGCGGTCAATTTGGCATGGAGCTTAGCCCGTTTATCTGAACGACCCACTGCGCTCGTCGACTTAGATTTGCAGTTTGGGGACATAGGTCCGATGGTTCACGATAGTCCTGATGTGACGATTCGTGAGCTTGTTGAAGGCTCACCTAAAGAGGTTGAGGAAGACAAGTTGTCGCGTTCACTCATAGCCGTCGACGGGTTACCGTTAAATCTACTATTGGCACCGTTGCATCCACAGTATGCAGACTTGGTGGAATCTCATCACGTCAAAGATATCCTCCAAAAGCTGAAGGCAACACATTCCTTTACTGTGTGTGACTTGTCGGCAGCGTTGTCCGACCAAAATTTGTCGGCGATGGATCTTGTCGATGTCTTATTGATGGTAGCAACGCCAGAAATGATCACTTTGCGCAATGTCGCTCGATCATTGAAAGTACTTCAAACCTTATACCCCGAACCCGGTAGAATTCGCATGGTGATCAACCGTGCCGGTACGGGAATGACAACTGATCAAATCAGTCAGTTATTACCCATTCCCGTATCGTATTGGATGCCTAGTGGTGGAGTCACACCTGTTCGGTCGGCTAACACGGGTAAACCGTTGGTGGTCGTTGATCCAGCTAATCCTCTGGCAATATCCATTGAAAATATTGCCAAGACTTTATTAGAAGAATCTGAAGGGGCAAGCCGTCGGACGGTTCGAAAAGATGTACTGTGAGATGAGGCAAAAAGGAGTGAGAGAACATGTCACTACGCAACCGAATTAATGGAATGTCTTCAGGAGCGTCTCAAGCCTTTAAAGCCATAAAAACGACACAAAATAGTAAAGCGGGAGAATTTGATTATTTAGGCACAAATTTTCTTGCCCTTAAAAGCCGTGTGCAAGACGCGTTATTAACTCAAGTGATGGATCCCGAGAAATTATCGCGGGATGAACTACGAGGTATTATTTTAAATATCGTGGAAGCTGATAAGGAGATCTCTCCTTTAGAAAAAGATGCCTTGGTTAGAATTTTGGTTGATGAAATATTAGGATATGGTCCCATACAAGCCCTATTAGACGATCCGGACATTTCCGAAATTATGATTAATGGGCCGTCGAGAGTCTATATTGAACGCCATGGATCATTGATTAAAACCGATGTAACCTTTCGCGACGAAGCCCACCTGCGTTCAGTATTAGAGAAAATGTTATCCTTTACCGGACGGCGCGTTGATGAGTCTAGTCCTATGGTGGATGCAAGGCTTCCAGACGGGTCCCGGCTCAATGCGATTTTGCGGCCTCTTGCCGTATCCGGCGATTCTATCACCATTAGAAAATTTTCTAAGGATCCGTTTGTTCTTTCTCAATTAGTACAGATGGGGACTTTGTCTAGTGAAATGGCCGAATTTATTCAAGCTGCCGTGCATGGCAAATTAAATATTGTGGTGTCTGGTGGAACTGGCTCTGGTAAAACAACGACATTGAATGCATTGTCGGCCTTCATTCCGGAATCTGAGCGGATAGTCACAATTGAAGATGCGGCAGAACTTCAACTGCAGCAGGACCATAAAGTGACACTGGAAGCTCGTCCAGCCAATATTGAGGGGCGCGGGGGAATTACGATTCGAGATCTCGTTCGAAATGCGTTGCGGATGCGTCCTGACCGCATTATTGTCGGTGAGGTTCGTGGTGGCGAGGCCTTAGACATGTTGCAAGCGATGAACACCGGTCATGAGGGAAGTTTGACAACGGTTCACGCTAATAGTCCACGGGATTGTCTTGCCCGTATCGAAACCATGGTTCTGATGGCAGGTGCGGATTTGCCCCTGACAGCTATTAGAACGCAGGTGGCCTCGGCAATTGATATTATTATTCAACAAGCACGACTTCTTGACGGCTCCCGCCGAATCATTCGGATCACCGAAGTGGTAGGCATGGAAAGTGGGATTATCACCACTCAAGATCTTTTCCAATTCGATCAGACAGGTGTTGATGAAGACGGACGCGTGGTCGGAGTTTTTCGGGCCAATGGAATTCGACCGAAAAATTATGATCGCATTCGTTCCCAAGGAGTCGATTTATCGCCCAGTATATTTGGCATGGGGGTCTAATAGACTCATGAGAGACTTGGCGTTGTGGCTGGCTGTTACATGGTCTTTAGCAGTTTTATTACTTGTCGTGGGATACCGTTCTACGCGGGCATATCACATTACGCAAAAGCGTCTTTATGCCATGGGCTCCATCGGCGTATCGACGCCGGGTAAGCATATGCCTTTTGATTTGTTTTCGGCTATTCGTAATACTTGGAGTCAAGGACAAAATGCCGCCGCACTAAAATTAAGGATGAGCGAATATGTTAGTTTTCTCGTGGGGGCTTTTGTCGTTCCTGCCGTGATTGGATTCGTTGTTCGAGGCCCAATTGGTGGGGCGATGTTAGGGATTATTGGTTTGGGCGGGATGCTTCTATATTTTCGTCTCATGAAGCAACGGTACTTGCGCCTCGCGGAACAAAGCTTACCCGATTTTCTTAGGGGAATATCAGGGGCTCTACGCGCTGGTACTTCTTTAACTCAAGCCATGGCCCTAGTAGCGAAAGAAACGCCTGATCCGTTGGGTTCAGAAATTTCCCGAGTTCTTCGGCGAGAATCCTTTGGATTTAGCCTCGAGCAAACTTTGAATGAATTAACTACCCGCATTCCGTCCAAGGATTTGGCATTAGCGGTGATGGTAATCAATATCCAACGGGAAATTGGGGGTTCACTCGCTGACATTTTGGAAAATATCGTGCAAACAATTGTTGCCCGTCAGCGATTAGCTCAAGAAGTGCGGGCTTTGACTGCTCAAGGGCGGATGAGTGGATGGGTCTTGACAGTCTTGCCGTTTATCTTAGGGATCGCCATTTGGTTTTTGGACCCGAATTATATGAATCCACTCTTTCATACTACCATGGGACTGATTATGCTAGGTTCGGCCACAATATCGGTTGCGTTAGGCGGCTTTGTGATTAACCGCTTAGTTCGTTCACCAGAACTATAATGTATCATTCAGGAGTGAAATGGCGATGTTATTTTGGTTAAACGTAACCATTGCTGCACTATTAGCGTTAGCTGTGGTTATGGTCGCTCTGTGGGTTCGAGATTTACGGGTTGCTAATCGTCAGAAAACACTTCATGAACGTTTGCAGTCTTATCAATTGGTGAGAAAACCACCGGCTGATGAACTCGAAATACCTTTTGTTCAACGGGTTATTGTGCCTGAAATGCGTAGGATATTAGCGGCTATATCTCGAACACTGACGCCGGCAAAAGTCCGAAATGAATTGGCAAGACGTCTTCGTCAGGCTGGGAGTAAGTTAAGTCCGGAAGTCTTTGCGTTGTACCGCTTAGCGATAGCGGGCTTATTGTTAGCGTTGGGTATCTTTTTGGTGAGAATAAATTCCACTGAGTCAGAGTGGCAGCAAATTTTGATTCCTTTAGGAATGGCGATGCTTGGCTATGTTTTCATGGGCGTCAGGGTTAATACCCAAGCGCAAAACCGTTTAAAGGCATTAGAACGTTCGTTACCTGAAGTGTTTGATTTATTGAGTGTGAGCGTTGAAGCGGGATTAGCATTTGATGCGGCCATGCGCAAATTGGTTACGAATATCGATGACGGGCCTGCTAAAGAAGAATTTTCCCGCGTGATGTCAGACATTCAATTGGGAATGACTCGAGCAGAAGCATTGGCTGCTTTGGCGGAACGTACCAAATCCCGGGAATTAAAAAGATTTGCCGGTCTAGTTGCCCAATCTGATCGAACAGGAAGTGGAATAGCAGGCGCGTTACGTGTACAAGCGCGTGATATTAAAGAGGCAAGAGCGGCACAGGCCCGGGAAAAGGCCGCGTTAATTCCGGTGAAAATCATTTTTCCGATGGTATTCTTCATTTTTCCGGCAATATTTATTGTAATTTTAGGTCCAGCGATGCTGTCGATTGTACACCTATTTCATGGATAAGTTGGCGACAATGAACAGAAGGGATAAAGATATTTTTCATGCCGAGCTAGTATCGATAAGTAATGCGCGGACTGGGGAAATTATCGGTTCGCGTGTGATTGTTGCCCGTTCATTTTGGCAAAGGTTCAAAGGCCTCATGGGTACAACATCATTGGAAACGGGACATGGCATGTTATTTCCCCACACGAATTCGGTACATATGTTTTTCATGCGTTATCCATTGTGTGTGGTTTATTTAACCAAGGATTTTGTAGTACAGCGTTGTGTTGTGCTTAAACCATGGACGTTGGGGCCTGTTGTCAAGAGAGCATATTGGGTATTAGAACTGCCAAAGGATGCGGTTAAAAAACTTTCGGTCCATGATTTGTTATATGTCACGAAGATATGCTAATCAGATATTACGGACATGACGAAGGCGGCGATGATTTAGAAAACGATCCCGTTTCTGTTCCTGTGGAATTTCCCCCTTCCTGAATCATTGTATAGTGCTGATTCATCGGCACCGATGTACCAAAACCAGGCAAGCTGACTAACAAGGGATAGGATGTTGATACGGTAACCCCAACAGCGGGCAAGGATGTGGAAGCAGACGGAGATGGTGATGGTGTCGTTGAGGAAGACGATGAATTGGGAGGATTGCCATTGGAAAACTTTGCAGTCCATGTTACGACGGTCGTGTTTGGAAACAAGCCTGTATTAATTTGGTTATAAATGGCACAGCCGATTTGTGTTGAATTCTCGCCTAGTGATGCTGCACGTACCCCAGCACGCGCCCCTTGTTCAATGGAAATAAATCCACTAAAGATCAACCCCATTTGGATGATGGCAAAGAGAAACAGCAGTAAGAGAGGTACCATTAGTGCAAATTCGACAAGAGCCTGACCTTGATGATCTTGGCAGATATGATTCCAAACTCTTTTCATCCTGCTTATATTCTCCTATTCTTAGGAAACAGTGCTAGTGGAATAAGAATCAAAATACGTTAATATTTATGGAATTGATTATAGTGTACGAACGAATTGTGCTTGTGTAAATAATTTCCTTGGGATCAAAAGAATTATCTCCCATAATTGTGTAGTATTCAGTAGAATAAACCAAGAGTTTGTTGTTGGGGAGGGACAAGTATTGTTCACAGTGTATGTGGCAAGTCAGGAGGGACTGCGTGCCAAATTAGTGGGAGCGGTGAAGAATATTCCCGGGGCAGTTCTCGATGGCAGTTCCACCGACTTGCGACAAGCACTGGATGAATGTGCTACAGAACATCCCGGTGTTCTCCTCATCGACGATGAATTGTTAGTTCAAAATATAGGGCTTTTCGAACAAATTGCAGCTCTTCCCTATCCGATTGTTGTATTGGCTTCTCCGACTGACGCGGGCGCGGCCAGACGAGCTTTGGCGGTTAAAGCCAAAGACTTTATCAGTCTCGAGAGTTGGCAGCAAGATTTAGCCGCCATTTTGTCCCGGGTGGCAACCCCCCTTGAAGGGGAAGTGCATCATGATGGGCGGGTTATTGTGGTGTTTTCTTCTAAAGGAGGTGTCGGCAAAACCACCCTCAGTGTGAATTTGGCCATTGCCCTGGCCAAAGCCAGTCGTCAACCTGTCGCACTCGTGGATTTGGACATTCAATTTGGCGATGTGGCGCCCATGGTAGGGGACGCTCCTTTAGTCACTCTGTATGATTTGGTCAAGGGAACGACACATATTGACGCAGATATGGTGAAAAGGGCCCTCAAACGCGTTGCTAATAATGTGTACATTTTGGCGGCACCTAATAACCCGGAAGAAGCGGATGATATCCGCGCCGATCATATTGTGCAAGTCTTGCAATTGTTACGTGAGACTCACGCCTACGTCGTTGTTGACACGGCTCCTGGGTATACCGATATTAATGTTGCGGCTTTTGATTTTTCGGATACGATTTTAACGGTTTGTACTCCCGATGTGGTGACCTTGCGCACGGTTGGACAAGCACTTCAAGTATTCTATGACGGATTTCATTATGCCAAAGATAAAGTACGGATTGTACTTAACCGTAGTGGCTCCAAGACAGGCGTTGAAACCACCGATATAGCCCAAGTGCTGCAAAGCCCTGTAAATTATCAGCTACCTAGCGATGGGGCTTATCCTGTGCGTGCAGCCAACGAAGGACAGCCCCTCATGTTACAATTTCCGGAGTCGGCATTGGCCCGCGCCATTCAAAACATTGCCAATGAGCTGGTTCAAGAAACTGAAGGCCGTCAACGAACGGTAGCAAAAAAACCCGCTAAACTTCCCTTCTTCGCTCGCTTACTGCGAAAACCCGAATAATCTCGCATCAAATCCCATCCTCCACACTTTCGATATCCCGTATTTTCTCACGCCGTATTCTTCTGATGAAGAATGTCATGTTATGAAGAATTATGGTACAGTGCACAATATTGTGAGTATGTCCCAGATCACGACATCATGGAAGAGGAGCCAATGGAATGATCCAAAAAGGACGCTGGGGAATAGGGATAATGGCCGTGATTATCGCTTCCGGAGTGGGCTATGCCATAGCTCAAGCCCAGAAAGCACCGCCAGTTCCGACCACTAATGTGGGACCTCAGTCATTTACAAAGTATGCCATGAATGCGAGCAATAATGCCGTATACGAAACAGCAACAGTAAAGAATTGGACGGCAAACTGGACCTTTACGGCCAAAGAACCGTTGCAGCAAGCTTCTATCGCGAATGGTATTATCTATATTTCGGGGGACGGCGGCAATTTAGCTTATCGCCATAATGATTTAATTTATGCGGTCGATGCCCAAAATGGACAAAAATTGTGGGCGACTCATCTTAACAACATGTCGATGACCACACCCGTTGTGGCTCAGGGCATGGTGTTTGTGGGCAGTGGTACGCAAGGGTTCAATCCAAAGGAGCAGGCCCTCGTCAATCACTTGCATACCCGTCATATCATTCGCGGGACAGGGCCTAATGCCATTTATGCCTTAAACAGCCATACAGGCCAGGTAATCTGGAAATATAACACGCCGGGAGAAAATATGCCGACGTTTGTTTACCACCAAGGCACGCTTTATGTCGCCAATGGAAATGGTAAGGTCTATGCCTTTAATGCCAAATCCGGCACCTTGTTATGGACAGTCAACATAGGATCATATGTTAGCATGTCTTCTCCAGTGCTAGACGGGGATTTGCTTTATATCTCTGGAGCCCATCCCTATGCCTTATATGCGGTGAATATTAAAACGCACCAGATTCAATGGAAAACGCCTGTGCCAGCTGTCTTCGCAGGATCGGATGACTGTTCCTTGGCGCTATGGCATCACCGGATTTTTTTAGAAGGCACGGCGGGCACGTGGCAGCATCCTCGCTCGGTATTCTTTGCTTTTGACAATCAAGATGGGCGCTTATTATGGAAAAGACGTTTAGGTGGGGGATTGTTGCCCACCAATATCGAGGTTTCGGCCCCGGTGGTGAATCAGGGCACGGTATTTATCGGATCGCCAATTACGCATAAAGAATATGCATTTAATGCCCGCACGGGTCATCTAGACTGGTCGTTTAAGGCCGCAGCACCCATTGCCGAATCGCCTGCAATCTTTGATCATCGCCTATTTGTCGGAGATACCATGGGAATGTTCTATGTTTTGAATAGCCATACGGGCCAGGAAATTGCCGCACGTTATCTAGCAGGAGCGTTTGCAGCCGATTATCCCTTAATCGTGGGAAAAACCCTGTATCAACCGAATCAAAATGGGCAAATGCTAGCGATCCCTATAAATACCTTGATGGATTCCAAGAAAAATGCTTTCGCGAGTTTACCTGTGCCCGCTGGTGTGATGGGAGCCGATATATTACAAGGAGAAAAAATTTTTATGAGCCCCAGGTTGTCATCCCGGGGACTCACGTGCAACTCCTGCCACGTGGATCAAGGAACTACCACGACTTATATGAAGGGACATATTATTCCGACGCTCATTGGTGCCGTATCTGCTTTTCCTCTCGTAAGAAATGGTCACGTGAGGACGTTAGATGGACAAATTAATCACTGTATTACAGCTATGGGGGCAAAAAAATTATCCTCTTCAAGCCGCACCATCAAGTATTTAAATTTGTATTTGCATTGGTTATCGAGTGGTTTTTCCAACCGCCTTACTCCCCCTGCCGGACACCAAACGATTACGGGAGGCTGCAATTAATGCACATCACCAAAAAAATCACCACTCTGATATTTGCGTTGTTCACGGTGGGGATCGCGAGCTATATGCTCACCACACGCAATATGGCCATAAAAGCGCAGCACGTTAACGAGGAGCAGGCGGGAGGAGTGCTGTTTGCTAATTTATGCGCAACATGCCATGGTCCTGGTGGAGATGGATCAGGAGGCGCTCCGAATTTAAGCGACGGGCATGTGTTACAAAAATATCCGACATCACAAGCATTGAGCACGTTTATTCAACAGCGCATGCCTGCTACTGCCCCGGGAACTTTGAATCCTGACGAAACCCGCGATTTAGTATTATATATTCAAAGGTTAAACCGTGGCCCATCATAAAAGGCTTGCTAGTTGAACTCCATGCAGTGTAACGATACAATGGGGACATGGTGTGAAAGGGAGGGCCACGTTTGTTAAGGTATGTCCGTGCCTCATTAGAGGATCAGGCGAAGGTTGAAGAGTTTTTACGGAGTATTCAGGATGAGGGTTTACTGAAGCAAGTGAGTTCACTTCTCAGTCTCACGCAAGGTGGTTTGTATTTAGCAATTGATGATCATGATGCAATTGTCGGGACAGCGGTCATTACGTTGCCGAAAAGGCACGAGGCATATCTTGGTCATGTCAGACTGGCATCCCCCAATCAAGATCGGGAGACATTAAAAGACTTTGCATCCTTCCAACTCGAAGAAGCACGAAAATTGGGTGCTCATGTCATACGCGCTTTAGCCAGTGAAAAGGACCAATTGTGGGCTGCTGTTTTACAGGAAGAGTCTGAATTTAAACCAGTAGAAAAATGGGTCGTGGGAAGCTTTGAAGGATTTCAAGCTCCTGATGTTCCGCCCCTCGAAGCGGGGCCGGCCTGGGCGGTTGATAAAGAACGGATTCGAGAATTTATGGATCAAGTGACGAATCCTCTATGGGCCGAGAATGATCTACATATTCCGAGTTCCCTTGAACCGCAAGATTTAGAAAACCAATTTGAAGTGGGCGGCGTTGCGGTGGCCCCTCAAGATGGACGGCTGACCGTGGATTCTTTAGCCCTATACCGGGTGCGTAATACCGATGCCATCGATATTAAATATTTTCGGAGCCACGGCCATTATCTTCGTCAACTTCTTGATTATTTGTGGCTGGAAGCGCGTGCCTGGGGTGTGTCGAAAATGCGAGTTGGCTTGAATGAACAAACGGCATCCCAAATTGCTGATGCATTGCAAATTCCCATTCAGGTCGAATGGACAGGGAGTATTTTGGTCCATTACATTAATCATGGACTGCAAGCGGCATCTGTATGATTCTTAATCGGTTTCAGGGATGGAAAGAGGCTTGGTGGCCTGACAAAGAGTCGGCTAAAGAGCTGTTTCAAATCTTAGTGTTTAGCCGTATTGCGTTAATCGTGGCGGGATGGATAGGACTGGCCCGGCTACCGTGGAAGTACTATTCTCCCACGTTTAACGTGACGACCAATCCTATTCTGTTGATGTGGATTCGGTGGGATGGCTTGTGGTATACAGGTATTGCGATCCATGGCTACTGGTTTCAGGCTCTAGCCTTTTTCCCCCTCTATCCGCTTCTCACGGCGTTATTACACTGGATTACGTTTCTTCCGGTTTATGTTACCGCCTTGATCGTATCGAATTTGGGACTAATAGGTTTTACAATAAGCTTTTATGGATTGGTTCGCGATCTCTACGGTGATGATTTAGCGAAGCGCGCTGTGTGGATTGCCATTATGTTTCCCACTGCTTTTTTTATGTCGGCGGCCTATACCGAAGGCCTTTACATGTTTTTGAGCACGACCGTGTTTTGGTTGGCTTACCGAAAAAAATTTTGGGCGGCAGGAATTTTTGGGATGTTAGCAGCACTCACCCGCAATGAAGGCGCGTTTACGGTCATTCCAATTTTATGGTCCTATTATCAAAGTTATGGATGGACAATTAAAAAAGCCTTGTGGAGTGTACTCTTGGTTCCCGCAGGCATTGTGGCGTTCATGATCTACCAATGGCGGGATTTTGGCTCTCCTTTAGCATTTATCGCCGCTCAATCCTATTGGGGCCGTCAAATCACATGGCCATGGGTGGGAATATTTTTGGCAATAAAGACCATTTGGCACGGTAGTCCATTGCAGCCGAGCACAATTCTCAGTATGATAGATTTATGTGCCGCGCTTGTTTTTATGATCTTGTGGATTTTTGCGTGGCGGCGAAAGTTTCCTGTTGACTGGTTAGCATATTGGGGTATCCTGTTGCTGATTGATATTTCAGCACCGGATATTCACGGGAGAAGTCCGTTATTATCGATGTCACGGCTTGTGCTGATATTGTTTCCCGGCTTTGTGATGCTGGGTATACTAGCAAAGCATGAGAGTTGGAATCGATTTTTTCATTGGCTTCTCCCCATGTTGCAGGTGACATTCTTTTTGATCTTTGCAACATGGCATTGGATTGCATAATACTCAAGGAGGCTAATGCATGCGTGCCTTAGTGATTCTTCCCACCTACAATGAGTTGGGAAATCTCGGACCGTTGGTAGATTCGATTATCGAACAAGGTGAGATGTTTGACGTCTTGATTATTGATGACGGGTCTCCTGATGGTACGGGATTATTAGCCGATCACTTAAAAACGGTTTATCCCAACCGTGTGGAAGTGATTCACCGTCAAGGCAAGCTCGGGTTGGCGACGGCGTATCTAACGGGATTTCGATTTGGATTAAACAAGGGATATGACTATATGTTTGAAATGGACGCGGATTTTTCTCATAACCCGCGTTATCTACCCCAATTTATCGAGACCATGCTGCGTGAAAAAGCTGATGTGGTTTTAGGATCGCGTTATGTTCAAGGTGGAGGCGTAACTCGCTGGCCGTGGTATCGCAAGGTGATTTCCCGCGGCGGATCACTCTATGCGGGACTCGTTTTAGGGGTCAACGTGAAGGATTTGACCGGAGGGTTTAAATGCTTTAGCAGGCGCGTTCTCGAATCGATTAATCTTGAAACCATTGAATCCACAGGCTATGGATTTCAAATTGAAATGACCTACCGGGCGCTGAAAGCAGGATTCAAGGTGGTTGAGATGCCAATTATTTTTGAAGAACGTCGGGAAGGCAAGAGTAAGATGTCTCCCGGTATTTTTATGGAAGCGTTATGGATGGTGGGAAAACTTCGCATTCAAAGCGGTCTTGAAGGAGAGCATCATCCGGCCGGAGAACGGCTGCGTTAAATTCTATGATAATGAAATATCGGCAATTAATTGACCGGATGCTTCGATATGGCATCATAGGAGTCAGTGGTGTTGGCGTCAATTTAGGTGTGTTGACGATTTTACACCACCTTTGGCCGTTGCAAGCAACTCTGACTTATGTCATAGCCGTCGAAGCATCTATCATTAGCAATTATGTCTTAAATGCGTGGTTTACATTCAAAGCCCGGGTCCATTTTGCCGGTTTGATGCGATATAATGTGGTTTCCGCCGGCGGATTAATTGTTCAGACAGCGATTTACAAGCTGTTACTCATGCAACACCTGAATTATATCGTGGCGGATCTCATTGCGATTCCTTTTGGTACAATCATTGGATTTATCTTGTCGAACGTTTGGGTTTTTCGGGGACGGGAGGGCTTATCCTCACATGACCAAGTCAACAACCCGGTTACCGGGGCCCCAGCCAGCCCCCCTGGACGCCCTGGAGGCCGTCGTTGAGGCAGGGCTGGCTATGCTGACTAGTGGCGCTGAAGTATCCCGTGTCGAAGACACGATGGTGCGTCTCGCGCAGGCTTACCGAATTGAGCCGGTCGACGTTGTGGCAATGCCGACAGCGTTATTTGTCGCGGGACCCGATGGCCGCAGTTTGGTGAAACGAGTGCGGCGACGTTCGGTCAATTTGGCTGTCGTCGCCGAAATCAACCAATTGTCACGAGATGTGGCAAAAAATCCGATTCCGCTTAGCGAATTTCGGGAACAACTAGAAAAAGCCAAGCAACGGGCGATCTATCCACCCTGGTCGAGTATTTTGTTTGCGGCCGGGGCAGCTGGTCTTATTAGCCAGTTAATGGGCGGTCACTTGATTGATGTGTTGCCGGCTGCTGTTAGTGGGGGATTGACCCAATTAACTCGGCGCACCTTATTTAAGACCCAAATTCCTGGCAGTCTTAGCGATTTATTGTCCGCGGCCGTGGCGACACTTCCGGCCTTATTTCTGGCGCGGTTTCATTCCTTCCAACCGGGGGCCATTCTTGTTGGCGGCATTATGGTATTAACACCGGGATTACTCTTTACCACGGCAGTGCGTGACGGGATCACAGGAGATTTAGTGTCGGCGGTTAGCCGCCTGCTTGAAGCCTTGCTCATTGGAGGAGCCGTGGCAGCAGGGGCGAGTTTGCCCTTGTATATTTATCTGCACCTAGGAGGGCGCTGGCCGTGATTCAGCAAGCCCTATTTGCAGCGTTGACCACGATAGCTTTTGGCTTTTTATATCAGGTCCGAACGTCCTTGTTATGGATTGCGGGAGTGATTGGGGCCTTAGCGTGGATGGCTTCTCTTACGGTGAGTCTCATCCCGGGAGCAGGTCTTTTAGGAGACTTCGTCGGAGCTTTTGTAGTGGGCAGTTTGGCTGAAGTAGCAGCCCTGTGGAAAAAGCAGCCGGTAACCATTTTTGTGGTGCCTGCCATTATTTCCTTCGTGCCCGGATATATGGTCTATGAAAGTATGGTGGCATTTCTCAAAAATCATTTTAATCAAGGACTGCGCTTTAGTTTAACCGCTATTTTTTCTGCGGCGGCGCTATCATTAGGCCTGGCCCTCGCAACCGCCCTTTTGCGCCCGTTACTGCGTCCCCACCATCCTTTTAGTTCTCATTAGAGGTATTATCCTTCTCTTTGGCTTGGCAGGCGGGGCATAAGCCATGAATCTCCAAATCATGGTAAAGAATCTTATAGCCATAAGGTTCCACAATTTCATCCACACGCTGTTCGAGACGACAGTTATTGAGATCCACGACTTGATTACAACCTACGCAGACAAGATGGTGATGATGATGGCGGAACGGCGGAATCAATTCATAGCCGACAGAACCGTGGCCAATCAGCACAGGATGAACGATACCAATGGCGGTAAACAACTCAAGAATCCGGTAGACCGTGGTTTGGTTGATGCCAGTGGATTGGATTTCTTCAACAACCGTCGAAATGGGCAAAGGAAATGGACTGGATTCCAGTAACCGGTAGACATGTAAACGGTCCGGAGTTACCCGGAATCCCCGCTCCCGCAATGTTTCTTGGAATAATTCTTCGTGATTTGCCATGCTGGCCTCCATATCGTTCAATATTATGTTCGCTTTTCACGTAAAAGGCAAGGAAGATATGGCTATTCCTTCTTGGGGAGCAATCCTTGGTGTTGTAAGGCCTCCAACACTTGATCCGGTTGTTGGCTAATGACAAAAATCTCTTGTGCCGCGCCACTGGAACGCCCGATTAATTTTAACCCACTTGGGGTAAAGTACTGGAATGACAACCCCATCTGACTGCCTGATTTGGGTTTAATGGTACCGGGAATGACACCATCGACCGAGGGGAGGGACGACAAAAAGCGTAAGTGAGGCTCCAGCTCCCGAAGAACGTGGTGCTGTCGCTTCACTTTGGATTGTCGGTATTTAGCCATATGAAATCCTGCCCTTCTTAATACCCTCAATGGTATCAAATTCGTGCGGCGAATCCAAATCAGGAATCATATCCCCAATGCGGGGAATTGCAGGAAAACTCATGAAAAGGAGAGATGGATCATTCGTCCCCAATTTTGCAGTTACTGCCAGGGCGTCTTGCAATGGATGCGGCTCGATCAAAAACGGCGTTTAGTCTGTCAGCAATGTGGCCGCGTGCATTATCTTGACCCTCGATTAGCTGTTGCTATCTTGTTATATGGGCCCAAGCCTGTCATCTATTTAGCCAAACGCCTTGTTGAACCGGGATGGGGACAATGGATCATGCCTGGAGGTTATGTGGAACCGGGAGAGGATTTAAGCCGTGCCTGTTCACGAGAACTGCAAGAAGAACTGCATCTGTCAGCCGGCCCTATGCGTTTGATCGGGATTTACTTAGATCATCCCAATACGTTTACGGCCGTTTTCAGTTCCCCCCTGATTCATGGTGCAGAATTTTTCGGAAGTGCTGAAATCTCGGCTTTACAGCCCTTTGCTTGGCCAGATATTCCATGGAGTCACCTCTACTTTACATCTACGCATCAAGCGATCCGGGACTTTGTGGCCGAATATTTATGGCAAGACGCACGTCACGAATAAAAAACCCACCCCGCTTTACGGTTTGCTGCGGCGTGGGCCATGGTTGTTTGGGTGTTAATGGGACAAATGCGAAGCGCGGCGCTCCATCCGCCGGTTTTTGGATTCCAGGGTCACCACTTCGGGTAAACGGACATCATCCCAGCTTTGGACCACAACCGTACCCTCTTCAATATGGGCATATTCGGGTTTTTCGCCGTGCCCATCGCCTAGCGCCATCACATCGCCAATTTTAATTTGGGCGGGCTGCAAACGCAGCGCATAGATATGGCGGGACCGGTCCTGGGGTTGGCCGGCGTATATGGTTCCCCGAAGCCAGCCAAACACCATGACGTCTCCGGAAGCGATAATGGTGGCACCCGGATTGACATCGCCAATCACGATGATATCGCCTTGATGCATAATTTGTTGCCCTGAACGAACCGTATGACGCACAATGAGTGGCGGCGACGCCGGCTTTTTTGCTTCCAGTGGAATCACGCTGGAGGGATCGGTTTGGATAATGCCTTTCAGTGTTAGATTGGGAAATGTTGAAAAAACTTCGGCGACACGCTGGAAGAGCGAAGGGGTCAGAGGTAAATTGACTTCGAGATAAATGGCCGCTGTGCCGAGAAAGTTATGACGCGCATTTAATGTTTTGACAAGATCATCCACCAGGCCGTCTTCATTGCTTAAATCCGTGGCTAAAAGATGTAGCCCCCGGCGATCGCCCTTTAGTTCCATTCCTGTTCCCTCCATAAGAAAAATACCCTGCAATTTACCGTTTAAATGAAAAGGTGCCATTTCAGATTTAAGGAAAAGAGCTTGATATTTCCCGCTGTTGTCTACCGTTCTTACACGATTCGTCATGATGCACATTCTTGGACAACACGTTCCGAGTCAGGGCGGGAGTCTTTGCCCGTTCACGATCAATTATCATCACATTCCACTTTGACTCGGCAAAATCCTGCCTCTTTATCCTATAATTTTTCGACAGGCAGAACAATGTCAGCATAGGAGAATTTCTTGCAATGAGTTTAAAACCCTTTAGGGCCGGGAGAAAGATAAGAGATTACGCCATCAGTTGTAATTTCTTTAGCTCCAACAATCCATCCCTGCTTTAACTTGGCCTCCGCCTCCAATGAGCTGATCGGTTGACGATTCGACAAAAGATAATAATGATGTCTCATTGTCTTGGCTTGTTGATCGACTGCGGAGGCAGGAAGAGGAAGTGAGTGCCAGTGTGGTACATGACTTTGTACCTCGTCGAGATGACAGAGATGCCATGAGCATGCAAGCTGGTATTGGCTGATCCATTCCTGCAGTCGTTTTAATCTCAGTGGGCCTCCCGTGGCGATAATCCAGAGCGCAAAATGGGGGTTCGTGACGGCTTCCAAACGGTAGGCTGTTAATTTGCTTCGCCACTGTTTGGCGGTTTCTTTTCCAGTATCCATTTCAAGGAGAACCGGATAAGGATAGAGGGGGAGTTGAATCACGGCATCAGGACATAGGCGGTAATAGCTGCCGGCAAATTGCCATGACATAATCTTGGGATAGAGACGGATATAACTTTCACTCACTAAGTACCTGTGGCGTTCATGTGCACCGCGGTGAAATTTGTCACGTTGCCACAGCGCGTTATGAAAGACAATGACGTCTTGAGGAGCTATGTCTTTGGTCACGACAAGTCCGAAATGACGTTTGGCCTGTTCGAACGATAAATAGCCAGTATTGTCAATCACCTGTTGCCAGGATAGGGGCTTTTGATCCGGTGTGATGGGCGGTGTTGTCATGGATGCACGCTTTCTTCGGTTAGGGGCATATGAGATAGCTTCAGCCGTTTTGGTGACTGTAAGCGTCCATTTTGAGTCAGCTGGGCATAAGCTGTTCCCCTAGGCAGATAGCGTAAATCAGGAGGCAAGTCATAAGGTTGGGCCAGACGGGAAAATATGGCAGCATCGTCCGCGTGAATGCCGCCGAAAATAATGCGTTGACGGGCATTAGCCAATAAAGCTTCTTTGAGGGGCACAGATAACTGCCCAAGATCTTGATGGGCCAAAACCATTCCAACGGAATAGCCACGAGCTAACGCTAAAAAATCTCCCAGATCAGGGGTGACATACTGGTGAAATTCATCGAGATATAGAAAATAAGGATGGACGGTGCTCGCTTTAAGGCGGCGATACGTGGCCATGGCTAATCCATGCCATAAAAGCGTGCCTAAGACTTTGGCAGATTCTCCTAAGCGAGCCAGGGATAAAGGACAAATGACACTAATGTCTTCTTTGAGCACATTATCCCAATCAAAATCCCCCGGCCCCGATAAAACCCGGCGGACATCGGGATTAACGAGAAGCAATTCCAAGCGGTTGAGTAATCCTTGACGCTGTTCTTGCGCACTGCGAGCGCCAATTTGTTTTAATTGTTCCCGAAAATAGGCCAGGATACGGAGATCTTCTGTTTGGGCAAGAACATCTTCGCGAAAAGATTCGGCGCGAAGAAAATCTAAAACATGATAAAGACTAGCGGCGTCACCTAAGGCTTCTTTCACCGCCATCACGCTATACATCAATAAGACCCGGGAAGTAACGGCATAAAAGGGATGACCGGCTTCCGTAATTTGATTCAGGGCCCAGGACAATCCTTCGGCTGCAACATCTGCGGGTCCATTTAATGGATTATAATGGGCACAATTGGGTTTGTGCGGATCAAAATAAATCACCGTGGCATGAGAGGACAAAGCTGTTTGATAGGCGGTATAACTGAGATCTCCTTTCGGTTCAATCAACGTAATGCCGCGTCCGGCCTCCAAATCTTGGCGAATTAAGGGCATTAAAATACTTGACGATTTGCCTGAACCCGTCGGTCCGATAATATGCATATGCATAAACCGGTCCGTCGTATGGATTTGAATGGGCCAGTGCGTCAGCGGTCGGTAACCTACCGTGATAGCCTGTTTCGGCGGACTTTTAGCAGCGCTTTTTTTCCATAAGAAAAAACCGGTGGCTATAGCTAATAGTATTGCATTAGGGGTGATGTCCACGGTCCACCAGGTTATCAAAAAGGCCAAAGCGACGGCTTTTTGTGGCGATGCATTGACGGCAAAAAGTCCCACCGAAAGCGCTGCCATCATGAAAATATCCCAGGAATGGATAAAGCGAGCATATCCGAAGAGATGGGAAAGAAGCGTATCGAGGATGGCGATAACACTCCAAAAACTTATAACAATCCAATATATCATCGACAGTACGGATTTTAGTCGAAAATGCATCATATGACCTCCTTGTGTCGACAAAATTCGACAATATAAGGAGAAATCCTCTTTTTAGGTATAGACTGTTTGGCCTCTACCGGCTTCGATTTTCTTCGGTTTAAACCTCTTCGGGAAACAGTGCGGAAGATGTTTCTCGGAATGATCTGGAAAAAGAAAAAATCCCCCGGTTTGACACGGGGGACAAGAAAAGAACTAGCAAGAAGCAAAGAAAAAGCTAGTTGCCTGACCAGTCAATGTGAGAGATATACGGGAATGATGTTAAGGCCTGTTCAAGATCTTGAATGATGGTTTGTAAATGTTCGGCGGTATCGGCTTCTGCCCGCGCGACTAAAGCGGGTTGGGTATTCGATGCTCGCACTAATCCCCATCCGTATGGGAAAACCACACGGACCCCGTCGACATCGATAACGGATACATCGCTTCGGGCCTGATAGGCATTACGTAAAGCGTTCACAACTTCGGTTTTTTTATCGTCGGGACAATCAATGCGCACTTCGGGAGTTGATGGCTTCATGGGGACATCTTGGAGTAATTGGGATAGCGGACGATCGGAATGTGAGAGGATCCTTAAAAGACGTCCGGTAGCATAAAAAGCGTCATCAAACCCATAGTACTCATCAGCGAAAAACATATGTCCGGACATTTCCCCGGTAAATACAGCGCCAATTTCTCGCATGCGCGCTTTAATCAGCGAATGTCCCGTTTTGAAGAATTCCGGTTGGCCGCCTAGGCGCACGATTTCATCCACCAAGGTTTGTGAGCACTTCACCTCGACAATCGCTTTCGCCCGCGGGTGACGCGCCAGGATTTCTCGCCAATAGAGGACCATGAGACGGTCTCCCCAAATAATATCCCCTTGATCATCCACAACCCCGATGCGGTCCCCATCTCCATCAAAGGCAACACCTAAGTCCGCCCCGGTTTCTTTGACTCGCGTAATGAGATCTTGCAGGTTCTTTGCCACGACCGGATCGGGGTGATGGTTGGGGAATGTGGGATCGGGTTCGCAATAAAGGAATTCGGCATTGTTAACACCAAAGGCTTTCATGACATCGCGTGCAAAAAGACTCGGCGTCCCATTTCCGCAATCAACAATCACATGAAGGGGTTTGGGACCCAACTGAATTTTTTCATGGAGCATGGCAAGATAAGCGGGCACAGGATTCGCGGTCGTCCGTTTACCGGCGCCTTGGTGAAAGGAACCGCTTTCTAAGATGGCCCGAACTTTTTGAATTTCCTCCCCATAAATCGTGGCAGGACCTAACGCTAACTTAAAGCCATTATATTCGGCGGGATTATGCGAAGCGGTTATCATGACGCCGCCATCGATATTGAAATGGATGCGAGCAAAATAAAAGATTGGGGTCGTTACCTGACCGATATCAATCACATCCACACCTGTCGATAACAATCCCTCAGTCATGGCATCACGAAATGCTGGCGAGGAACTGCGAGAATCCCAGCCTAGAAGTGCTTGAGACACATCATGGTCTAACAAATATGTTCCAAAAGCTTTGCCTAACTGGCTGACACCTTCCAAAGTAAAATCTTGGTCAACTAATCCGCGGATATCGTATTCGCGAAACACAGTGGGATTTATGCTGGATGACATGCGCACGATCCTTTCTTTTCTCGTTTCTCGTTTCTCGTCTCTGGTTTCTTGTTTTTTATCTCGCCATTTTGCTCCGGTGGCCTATTCCTAACGCGATGACGTACGATTTTTATGAACTGATGAATTGTGCACGTCTTTCAAGATCATGTGCCTCATGGGCTTCATCATACCGCTTGTCTTTGCGGGCGTCTATGCCGGGGTAAGTTAAGAATTTTAACATAAAATGGCAGGATATTTTTTTGTGCTACTAACCAAATTTGTTGACGCGTTCCGAACATTTTTATAAAATTTCTTCGGAATCGTTCGGATTATATTGTCCCACACTATGGGCGGAGGTGTATGATGGCGGCAACCAAGAAAGCCAGCCAGTATGGTGATGAAGTGGCTCGCATTGAGCCCATTGGGATTGAACACATTGAGGAAACAGAACGGCACGGGCATGTGTCCTCTGTTTTTACCTTGTGGTTTGGGGCTAACGTCGAACTGGCCACGTTAACCACGGGAACCGCGGCGGTCGCGCTCTTTGGGCTAAATTTTGAGCAAGCCGCATTGGGATTGATTTTGGGTAATATTTTAGGAGTGATTTTATTAGGCCTAGTGTCTACCTTTGGTCCCCGTTTGGGTGTGCCGCAAATGGTGCATTCGAGGGCACCCTTTGGGTTTTATGGGAACTTTCTTCCCGGAGCCCTCAACGCGATCGCAGGGGTCATGTGGTTTGCGGTGAATACGGTGTTGGGATCATTTGCATTTGAAGCATTGTTCCATACCAATTTCGTGGTGGCCCTTTTGGTGATGGCCCTGGTCCAGGTGATTGTGGCTGTCTATGGTTATAATATGATTCATGCTGTGGAACGGTTTATGGCCATTATTTTAACTTTAGTATTTATCGGCGTATCCATTTTTGCCTTTGCTCACGCCAATTACGCCTTGCCGTTTGATGCGAAATCCCCCTTGGGGCAATATACAGGAATTCGTGGGGGCATTATTGAAGCCGTGGGCTTGGCTCTATCCTACTTGTTAGGCTGGACCGTTTTTGGCTCGGATTATACCCGGTACTTACCGGCGGATACTAAGCCGTCAAAGGTATTTTTTAATGCCGCCTCGGCTAACTTCATTGCCGGGGTATGGTTGGAATTAGTGGGGGTGGCGCTCGCGACCATTTTCCCGCAAGCGGCTTCTAGCCCCAATCCGATTAGTTTATTAACAGGCATTGAACCGCATTGGATGGTTCCGGTGGCTCTATTTGCGGTTATCATTGGCACGGTCACCGCAGATGTCTTAAATATTTATTCGGGTTCGTTGTCGGCCTTGGTCATTAATATTCCCGTTAAACGGTGGATGGCGGCAATTTTAGTCGGCATTATCGGCGCAATTTTAGCCTATGTTGCTAGAAAGTCTTATTATCTGGATTTCGAAAACTTCTTGTTTTTGCTAGCCTATTGGTTAGCTCCATGGACAGCCGTGGTATTGGTGGATTTCTTTGTGATCCGCAAAGAACGTTATCACACCGGTCTGTTTTACGATCCCAGGCGGTTTGTCCGTTCCGGACTTTGGGCGTGGATTATTGCGATTGTGGTCTCTATTCCCTTTTTCAACCAGGCCTTGTATGTCGGAAGCTTTGCTTATCATCATCCGCATATGGGCGATATATCCTATTACGTCAGTTTCATCGTGGCGGCTATTGTCTATTTCATCTTAGGACAGCGTACGGCCAGGGATTAATCCCACAACTCAGTAAGAGCCGAACCTTCTTAAATATAAGGTTCGGCTCTTGTTTTATAGCGGGTTATTTTTCCGGCGATTTGACTTCGATGAAGTCGGTGGGGTCAAATACATAAAACGCTTGCGCACCGCGGTGTGGCACGGCATAAAATGCGGCGAACAGGACAATGCCGCCGACGATCCAGTCAATACTGGACCCCATGACCCCGGGGGCTAAAACGATAAAGAGGACTAAGAGCCCGAGCAAGAGACTAGAAGTCACATAGGAGAGAATGCGTAAGGGGAGGTGTTGGTGATCCCCGGCATGAGGCCATTGATGACGGTGGATGGTGGTCAGGAACCAGGAGGCGCTTAAGCTATCTAAAAAGAATTCTAACGTGAGGAAAAACCCCGCCGAGGATAAGACCACTTGAAATAAATGATCAAGGGAGGGGACCCATAATTCCAATGAGACGACAAAAAGAGCCAGCGCTAACGGCACAATGATCGCGAATAAAGGAGATTTTCGGCGATTCATCTGGGTGAAATGCTGCGGGAGCAAGCGGTCGCGTCCCAATGCAAAGAGAACCCGGCTTAAAATATAGGTTGTTAACCACAATGATCCCGCCGTGGAGGCCAAAATCGGGATCAAAATGATCCAATGGGCCGAGGGAAATACTCGAAATGCCCAAGCGCTCAGGGGATCGGGACTATTCGAGATCCCATGCCAGGGAGTTTCATGCAAAATCAGGGGGAATAAGACAGCATAGATTCCAAAAGCAAATAGCGCGCCCAAAATGCCCGATAAGCCGGGATCTTTGGTCGGGGCTTTGGCTTCTTCCGCTGCGTAACTATCAATTTCCCAGCCATCCATGATGGTAGACGCCACCACCGCGGCGATAAATATCCCAGTCCAGGGAATATGGGGTTCAGGCAACACTTTGACGTGTAAGACCGGAAAGCGCCATAAAGCGGTCATCATTAAAATGATGAGGGATAGCACTTCAATGCCCAAAAACAGTTCGGTAAATCGGGCTGTGGGTTTTGATCCCATTAGCAGAGGAATCATCGCAAAGCCCACCCAAAAGGCACTGATCATGAACAGCGCCAAAACCGGGGCATTTTGACGAGGAAATAATAAGGCCCAGGTGTATTGTGCCGCGGGCATTATGATAGGCGGCAGGGAAGAAAAATAGGCGACAATCACCACGATGGCTTGAAACCGGGCGTAACGGGCGCCCATCACTTGCCTTCCCCAGTGATAAGATGCTCCGGCATTGGGAAAATGCTGATTCAATAACCGAAAGATAAACGCACTTGCGATCAAAGGGATGGCAATGATAAGAATCGCCCACATGACATCCGAGCCGGCTAAGCCAATCATGACGCCTCCCGCTGCTGCAATACTAAATAACGGGCCCACGCTGGATATCGAGAGAGAGGTTAAATCGGTTAAATGAAAGACTTGGCGAAACCTTGATGATGACAACTTGTTCAACAACCGGCACCTCGATTCTGCAGTGAACAGACACTGTCATCATACATGACAAGGCGGTTCTCCCACTAGCCCATTTCGTGGGAAGCCAGCAGGATTTTATTGCCGAAAGACCGAAATGTTTCATAAAATGAAATCGAACCTGAAGAGAGGCGAAGGTATGCAAATTCGACCATATCGTCCACAACAAGATTATCGTGACGTGCTGAATGCGCAATGTGACCTGTACAAAATAAATTTTCCGAAGTTTGTGTGTACGCCGGCATTTTTGGCTGACCAAGCTCAGCGCCTTAGGGCAGCGGCGCGAAGGCCTTTTGAAAACGGTATTTTTGTTTTAGAAGACGGCTTGGATTTTGCGGGATTTGTATGGGTGGCATTGCGGATGGATTTACAGGGGACTTACGGTTCGATTGATCAAGTCTATTTACGAGAACCTTATCGCCGGCGGGGGTTCGGCAAGTTGTTGATGCAAGCCGCCCATGATTTTATTCGCAAGCAAGGGATTACGACGGCACGACTATATGTCACAGCAGACAATACGGATGCCGTACATCTGTATGAGCGGGAAGGCTATCATACCACACGACTAGAAATGGAACGGACGTTATCATAATAACCTGGCATAAAAGGGGAACACCGCTGCCGTAAGGGCAGCGGTGTTAAATTATTTTAGAAGCTCGGAACAGTGGAAGGTTCGGTAATGGGACCATTAGGTTCTTGGCCAATGGTGACATTTCTTGTCACAATTCGTCCCTGATCGTTCACTGTAATGGTAATATGTTGGCCGACGTGAGTTTTGTCGATAATGCTCTTGAGCTGGCTTGCCGACGTGACGGATTGACCATTCACCGCCGTGATGACTTCCCCAGCATATAATCCAGCATTTTGTGCCGGGCTATTGGGCTCTACATAGGCAATGACGACGCCCGTGCTGGTGGGTAAGCCGTATTGTTGGGCCAAACTCTTGGAATCTGTGCCAATAAAGACTCCAAGCCAAGGACGAATGACATGACCATATTTCATCAGTTGCGGCAAAATTTCTTCCACCGTGGATGTTGGGATGGCAAAGCCAATGCCTTGTCCTTGGGTTGAGACCGCGGTATTGATGCCGACAACCTGTCCGGCCAAGTTGAGTAAAGGACCACCGCTGTTGCCCGGATTAATCGCGGCTGAGGTTTGAAGCAAATTGCGGTAATGGCGGTTGCCAATCGTCAAGGGACGTCCTTTAGCACTAATCACACCTACGGTCACTGTATGGCTGAGATCATAGGGATTGCCAATGGCAATCGCCCAGGCTCCCACTGGGGTCTGATTTGAATTGCCTAACACCAAATAGGGTAAGGGTTTAGGGGCAGAAATTTTCAAGACCGCCAGATCGGTGGCATAGTCTGTCCCGACACGTGTGGCGTTAAAGGGTTTGGAATAGCCTGGTACATAAACTTCAATTTTGGTTGCACCATGAATGACATGGTCATTGGTTAGTAGATAACCCCGGCTGTTGATAAAAAATCCCGATCCAATATCTGTTTGAATTTCCGTTTGCGGGGTCATGGGAAGGTTATTCCCAAAGATGGATCCAAAAAAAGGATTAAAGAAAGGTGATGAAGAAATCGATACAGACTGGGGCACCGTGGCCACAATTTTTACGACAGCTGGCCCGTCACGTTTGACCACATTGGAAATCGTATCGGGCCCTAAAGGTAACGTGGGCGGTGTATAAGAGGCTACCGTGGCATAGGGTGTTTGTACTTTGGATTTAGAAATGATGGCGTTTGACGGATTCAGATGATCATAAGCAATGAGTCCGCCACTCACGGCCCCAGCACCAACAGCAAATCCAATCACGGCAGCGCTCAAGGTGCGTGCGATAGGGCGCATGAACATTCCTCCTTCGATAGTCCGTAAAGATCACGAGTAATGTCTTTTCATGAGTAGTGTATCCAGCACTTGTTACAAAACCGTTACAAAATCTGGATTGGTTGGCGTTTTCGGCAGGAATTTCTGTACTCAAAGACGAAGTCTTGAAATATTTCGATGGTGGTAGGTGAATGCTGGGTGAATATTTGGATCATTGACGACAATAAGGCTTTACTGGAATTGTTAATGTCATCACTCGAAGACATGATGTGGCATCTCTATACATTTTCGTGTGGTCAGGAAGTTCTAACCTTTCCATATCAGCCGGTAAATGCGCCAGATGTGGTGATTTTAGATTGGACATTACCAGATTTACCCGCATCGATTGTTCTCCAACACATCACGGCCCATTATCAGCACGTGCAACTTATCGTGATGTCCGGCAATTCGGATATTGAAGAACAATTGCCAACCTCGGCTCGCTGGTTAGGTAAACCTTTTCGTCTCGCGACATTTCGGCAAATGGTGGCAGACGTTGCGTCTTCAGTGTAACCACAATAATCATGAAAAATTCATAATATTGTAAGCCAAACCTTGCCAATTGAGCAGGTTTTGTGGTAGGATACGACCGCATCCAAAAAAATTTTTGGTGGCTAATTTCTGAAATAGTGGTTACAATATTATCGATGACTTCAGGAATTCCTTTTCCGGAAGTTTGCACCCAAACTACCAATTTCCGGACCGCCAAACATAAATCTAACTCTCTTCGCGAGATAAATACGTGATTCTTCGAATGTTCCCAATTGGTTTTCGTAGAAATCTATGGATAATGGAGGCATACAATGGAGCGCGAACTGGCGCTAGAATTTGTGCGAGTGACTGAAGCCGCAGCTCTTGCGTCCGGTCACTTAATCGGACGCGGGGATAAAAATGGAGCTGATCAATTAGCTGTCGATGCTATGCGTTCTGTCTTAGATACCGTTCACATTCGGGGAACGGTGGTCATTGGCGAAGGCGAAATGGACGAAGCGCCTATGTTATATATTGGAGAACAAGTAGGGGCCGGTGACGGTGAAGAGGTCGACATTGCGGTCGATCCCTTGGAAGGTACCAATCTTGTTGCCAAAGGTATTCCGGGAGCTATCGCTGTTATGGCGGTGGCGAAGAAAGGTCATCTGCTTCACGCCCCAGATATGTATATGGAAAAAATCGTGGCTGGACCTGATGGGGTTGGCGTTGTACACTTGGATGCGCCGATTGAAGAAAATTTAAGGGAGCTCGCTAAAGCATCCGGTCGCGATGTGCGCGATTTGACCGTGGTTCTCTTGGACCGGGAACGTCACCAAGAAAAGATCCGCCGCATACGGGAAGCCGGCGCGCGGGTCAAATTAATTTCCGATGGGGATGTCTCTCCGGCCATAGCCGCCTGCCTTCCACATTCCGGTGTTGATATGCTTGTGGGCAGTGGAGGAGCACCCGAAGGCGTGATTGCCGCGGCGGCTGTGAAGTGTCTTGGAGGAACCATGCAAGGTCGATTAATCCCTGAAGATGATGCTCAGCTTAAACGCTTGCACCAAATGGGTGTTACAGATGCCCAACATGTTTTAACCTTGGACGATCTTGTCCGAGGCGATGACGCTTTTTATGTAGCCACGGGAATAACTGATGGAGATTTATTAAAGGGCGTCCATTATGGAAAACGGTATGCGACGACCTATTCCGTCGTGATGCGTCTAAAGACAGGAACAGTGCGCTACATTACGACTCAACATCGAATGGACCGAATGGCTTCCAAATAAGCCATTCTTTAATAATGAGGAGGACAGACTGATTCATGGTCGGTGAAGGAACTCAAGAAGGCATGGTCACAGAACAGAGCAAGCCCAAGCGGCGTAGTTCACGAACAAAGAAGGCCGCAGTGGCTCCAGAGAGCACAACGACAACGGCTTCATCCGAGACCCCGAGTGTTGTCGCGGAAGAGGCCCAAGAGATCACCACTGAAAAAGCAAAAGCACCCAAGAAATCGCGCAAGAAAAAGACGGAGGCGTCTAGTTCTGGACCAGAGCCTGAGTCTTCATCCGTGCCCATTTCGGCGGCTCAGACAGCAGAGTCTGCGACAAAGACTGAGGCAGAAGCAGAAAAGGGAACGAAATCGCGTTCCAAACGCTCGACATCGAAGGCGAAAGCCGCCGAATCTGCCTCCGATCAGAATACCTCTGTTACGAGCCAGGAAGAAGAACCGGTAAAACCCAAAAAGCGTACTCGTAAGAAAACAACCAAGAGTGGAGCCGAAACGGATTTGGTAGAAACCGCCACCGCCACAGAGACCAAGGCTGCTGAGCCTACCGTGGTTCCATCCCCTGAAATCCAGGAAACTCGTGATGGCAGCCAGCGTGAACCCGTCGTCGAAACAGTCCAAGGCGAACCACTCACGGAAAATACGCCAAACGCAAGCACACTGGCACCTCATGAACCTATGGTGGAAAACGAGGCTCCTATCCCTGCACCGGCAGTGGCTAGCCCCTCTGAAAAGAGAGAAGAAGAGAACAAAAAAGAAGTCGAGGCTCGTGAGGCTGAGAAACAGGACAGGGCAGAGGTATCTTTAGATCAAAGTTCTTCCAGTAATGTGCCCGCTGTGACGCCTCCCCCGGTTATTGTAAGTGAAAAACTCCCATTAGCTGAAGAAGCGACTAAGGCGCCAGAGACAGCACCACAACCCGCAACAGTAAATGGAGCAGCGGCCGCCAATGGCAAAGCGGTTCAGACGTCCCGGGAAACACGATCCCGCAACGTCCCAAACGGACAACCATCGTCGCGTCGCGATTTGCCGCGCCCAACGAGGGAAAATCAACTTTCTATGGCTCAACTTGATGCCATGACTTTATTAGATCTCTATAAGCTGGCCCGCTCTCTCAACGTTGAGAATTTCCGGTCTTATCGTAAGGGCGAACTGATTTGGGAAATTCTCCGAGCCAGAACCCACAAAGACGGCTTTATCTTTGCCGAAGGCTTGCTGGATATCGTGGGTGATTACGGCTTTTTGCGACCCACTGACTTTCAGCGCTCTCGCGAAGACGTGTATGTTTCTGCTTCTCAAATTCGCCGCTTTGATCTTCGTTCGGGAGATAAAGTTTCAGGCCAGGCTCGTCCGCCCAAAGATGGCGAGCGCTATTTTGCTCTTTTGCGCGTGGAAGCGGTTAATGGAATGTCTCCGGAAAAGGCTTCAGAACGACCAGATTTTGACGGGTTGACCCCGATTTTTCCACAGCCCCGTTTTCATTTGGAAACCCAGCGGGATGATTTAGCGTGTCGATTAGTGGATATTGTGGCGCCAATCGGTAAAGGACAACGTGGTTTGATTGTGGCACCGCCTAAGGCTGGGAAAACGGTATTATTGAAAAAATTAGCCAATGCCATTGCCACCAACCACCCCGATACACATCTCATGGTGTTGTTGATTGATGAACGGCCGGAAGAAGTGACCGATATGCAGCGATCGGTAAAGGCCGAAGTCGCGAGCTCAACATTTGACGAACCGCCAGAAGATCATATTCGGGTGGCAGAGATGGTATTGGAACGAGCGAAACGGTTAGTGGAAATGGGACAAGATGTCGTGATCTTTTTAGATTCCATTACCCGATTAGCCCGGGCATATAACCTCACCATTCCCGCTTCAGGCCGGACCTTGTCCGGAGGCATGGACCCTGCGGCGTTGCACAAGCCCAAACGGTTCTTTGGCGCGGCAAGAAAGGTCGAAGAAGGCGGTAGCTTGACGATCTTGGCTACGGCATTAGTCGATACCGGTTCCCGTATGGATGATGTCATTTACGAAGAATTTAAGGGAACAGGCAATATGGAATTGCATCTCGATCGCAAACTGGCTGAGCGACGCACGTTCCCCGCTGTTGACATCAAACGATCGGGAACTCGGCGCGAAGACTTGTTGTTAACCCCTGAAGAACTCGATGTGGTGTGGTTATTGCGCAAGGCGACGCATAATCTTAAGGATATTGAAGCGACTGAACTGTTATTGCAGAATTTGCGAAGAACCAAATCGAATGCGGAGTTTTTCCGCATGTTTGCGGCCACTCAGGGAGGATCGAATTAAGTGGACACGGGAGCCGAACACAAATCGGTCATTTTGCTGGTCGATGATGAGGATCATATTCGCGAGTTATGCCGCCTCTACCTTCAAAGTGCGGGATTTGAGGTAACAGAAGCTGCAGATGGATTGAGCGCTCTTCAAAAACTAGAACAGCAAGACGTCGATTTAGTCGTTTTGGATATTATGCTACCGGGCATTGATGGATTTGAAGTATTAAAAACTATCCGCGCTCGGCAAGTTTGGCTTCCCGTGGTGATGTTGACTGCAGTTGGTGACGAAGAAGATCGCATTGCAGGACTGGAGCAAGGAGCCGATGATTATCTGATAAAGCCCTTTAGTCCTAAGGAATTGGTGGCCCGGGTTAAAGCTGTTTTGCGCCGGGCTCAAAGTCCCATAGCTCCTGAAGAGATGGATGTCATTCGTTTTCCGGGTCTTATGCTTGATGCGTCTCAGCGTTTGGCGACAGCGGGAGGTGAAGAACTCACCTTGACCCCAAGAGAATTTGACTTATTGTGGTTTCTCGCGAGTCATCCCCAACAAGTTTTTAGCCGGGACCAATTACTCGATCGTGTCTGGGGATTTGATTTTGAGGGAGACGGCCGGACAGTGGATGTGCATATTACGCGCCTGCGGCAGAAATTGTTGAAAACCCCGTCTCCTTATCAATATGTGGAAACCGTCTGGGGTCAAGGATACCGGTTTAAACCCCAGCCCCGTGAACAATAGTGCTTAGACGACTGTGGTCCCGGACACAAAAGAGTTTATCATCCCGCCTTATCTTTAGTCATGTGGCGGTTACGATCATGGTCCTCGCTATTGCCTTGGGGATTTCCAATATTACCTTTCGTAATTATTTGGTGGGTGCTCAAATAAAGAGTCTGGCGCAGCAAGGGCAAACATTATCCCGCGTGATGCAAGGTTATTTTTCAGGCACATTATATGGACCCGAAGCAGCTTATCTCATTCATGTGGTCCAAGGGACATTGAATGACAGGGTTTACGTGCTGGATAACACGGGTCAGATCCTGTTGGAAACGGGCAATAATCAACTGCCTCAAGCTCCATGGTCTCAAAATGTTTTGGCTCATGTGCTGATTAATGGTCAGGAATTCCAAGGTATTTTAGAAGGTGGGGATCGCCGGCCAGAAGCCACGGCAGGCATCCCGGTGATTGTGCATGGACAAGTGGTGGGAGGCGTATTCCTTGAAGCGCCTCTCAGCAATTCCAATAAGACGGCGGCGTCTTTAACCGGGTTGCTGCTTGTGGGAGAACTCGCTTCGATTGTCATGGCTGGGATTTTAGCCTACGGTTTTTCGAAGCGGCTCACGAGTCCCTTAATTGCTCTACGGCAGACCGTATCACAAATGGGCCGGGGGAATGACCAAGAAGAGATGCATGCCAAGATTGAGGGTCCCCAGGAAGTGCGTGATCTCGCCCAAGAATTCAACCGCATGAGCGACCGAATTCACCTGCAAATGATGCAACTGCGCAAAGAAGCTGAAGTGCGGGATACGCTTTTAGCGCATGTCGCCCATGATTTGCGGACGCCGTTGACGTCCATTCGCGGATTTCTCGAAGCGATTCGTGATCATATGGTGGAAGGACCGGGTCTCGACCGTGCCGTAGAAGTGGCATGGGAAGAAACGCTTCGCTTAAAACGCCTTGTTGACCGGCTTTTAGCCACGACCCGAATCCAAAGTGGAATTGGCCATAAAAGTCCCGTGCACGTTTCTACCTGGATTGAAACAACCTTAGAGCGTGTAACCCCGCTGGCTCAAGAGACCCATCATCCCCTTATTTGGCGCCGGCGTGATGATGCCGTCATTTTGGCGGTCGAGGATTATTTGGTAGAAGCGTTAATCAATGTCATTGATAATGCGGCGAAATGGGGACCCTCTGACACGCCGATTATTATCGACACGGTGCGAGACCAAGAGGAGCAGACGATTCGTGTTTCGGTCAAAGATCAGGGCCCTGGCATTCCGGAAGAGATGTTAGACCATGTTTTCGAGCGTTTTGTTACGGGCGATAAGGCCCGGAGGGGATCCAGTGGCCTTGGCTTGTCTATCGTTTATGAAGTGATGCAACAACATGGAGGCCGTGTCCAAGCCCTGAACGATCCCGAGGGAGGAGCGGTCATTATCATGACATTACCCGTTCTCTCTGATCCGGCATAAACGATAAAAGACCCTCGTACGAGGGTCTTTTATCTGGGAAGTCACGGAATTTAAGACGTGGTTGATTCAAGAACAGTCGGCAGTCTACGGAGCAAACCAAAAAGCGTCTTCAAACTGACTTGAATCTCGGGTTCTTTGAGCATGCGTAACATGCTTCCCAGGGTGACCTTGCGCGAGTCGGTTTGCGCCTCGGCAAAAGCATCGGTCAATTGCTCAAAAAGGTCGAGTCCCAGATCTAAAAGACCTGATGTTAAGGCTTGATTCAACGCATTTCCGGCTTGTTGGGCAACGGTGGCAAGACGCTCAATCATCACCGGATTCAACGAATCCTTGATGGCCTTGGCCGTTGACGTTAGTTCGACCAACGCGTTCCACGTGCCATTTTTCTGCCACACAATAAGCTGATCCATCATGGTTAATAATCCCTGTTGGTTATCTAAGAGATGGTCAATCGCATGAAGTGCGTCAGAGTCTGTGGCCTTAGTGGCTAATGTACCAAATTGGGACATTAACGTGCCTATGCGCTCGGCCATAGCCGGGGTGGCCGAATTTTTGACGGCGGTCAAGAGGGCGGTAAACTCCGTCAGCGCCTTCCACGTCCCGTCTTGATGCCATTGACCGAGTTGGGCCAACATATCGGTTAAGGCCGCGCTGTGGTCAAAGGTTTCGGTCACGAGTGCTTTAGCGTCGGGATCTGTCAACAAAGTGGCGAGATCGCCGGAATTGGCGAGCAAAGTACCGAGACGCTCGGCCATAGCCGGGGTGGCCGAATTTTTGACGGCGGTCAAGAGGGCGGTAAACTCCGTCAGCGCCTTCCACGTCCCGTCTTGATGCCATTGACCCAGTTGGGCCAACATATCGGTTAAGGCCGCACTGTGGTCAAAGGTTTCAGTCACGAGTGCTTTAGCGTCGGGATCTGTCAACAAAGTGGCGAGATCGCCGGAATTGGCGAGCAAAGTACCGAGACGCTCGGCCATAGCCGGGGTGGCTGAATTTTTGACGGCAGTCAAGAGGGCGGTAAATTCGGTGAGTGCTTTCCACGTGCCATCGTGTTGCCACTGGGCTAGCTGGTCTAGTGACGTTTTGATGGTGTCGTGTCTTTCGATTACGGTATCCAACGCGTCCAGTGCCCCTGGCTCAGCTGCCCGTTGAGTTAACTGGCCTAAAGAGTTCAGCATATTGCCAATGCGCTCGGCCATGGCCGGCGTGGCACTGTCTCTTAAAGCCGTCAGTAAGGCTGTCCATTCTCCGAGCGTTTCATTTGAAACCTGTATGGTTGCCATAGCTGGCCTCCTTATATTGCCACTGTGACGTTACAGCAGACCCGCGGGAGTTAACCAGTACATCCGGTTATAAGCGAGTTTGTACATGTGGATCATTTCTGTAGGCTCCGGCGGGTTAGGTGGATTGTTGTAATCAAAGGTAATGTATGTGGCGGATTTTAGACCCGTTTCAATGAAGCAGAAGACCTTCCCGTCGTAACGGATCGATCCGAGACCCCCGCGAAGGAGATTGACTAAGTTGGCGGCAACAACGTCAGCTTCAAAATGCGCGGTCGATCCCGCTTTACTAATGGGAAGATTTGTCGCATCCCCTAAAACAAAGATGTCGTCAGCACCTTCCATGCGTAATGTGTGGCGATTGGTGGGGATCCACTTGCCGGCATCACCAATTTCAGACCGTCCAATCACGTCTTGCCCGGTGTGGGGCGGAATAGCTACGAGGAGATCATAATCGAGAGTTTCACCTTCGATGCTCGTAATCGTTTTGTTTTTGGGATCGACTTTTTCCGGGTTAAAAAATACATGGGATTCAATATGCCGTTCTTCAAACACCGGGGCCGCCCATTTCGCTACCGGTTCTAATGAGTGCAACCGGCCAATGGGGTAAGTATAAACCACTTCGGTTTTGTCGCCGATACCTTTAGCTTTGGCCCATTCTTGTACCATGAACGTGAACTCTAAAGGAGCCACGGGGCATTTGTGCGGGACGCCAACGGTGACAACAATACGACCACCGTTGAAGTCATGCAACGCTTGACGCAGTTTCAGTGCGCCTTCTTCTGTGTAAAAAATGTGTCCACCTTCGGGAAGCCCGTCAATAAGTTCAGGGGCTGGACGGCTTCCAGTGGCTATGACCAAATAGTCATAAGGGATTTTACTGCCATCGGCCATAATGACGGCTTTAGCATCGCGATCAATACGATCGGCAGAGCCATGAACCAGTTTAACATGCCGGTCCAAAATCTCGCGTTCAGGTTTCTTGGCTTCTGAGGGAACAACTTGATCAAACGCCATATATAAAAACATGGGTTGATAGACGTGTTCTGCAGATTCGGAAATCACCGTAATTTCTACATCGCCGTGCTTCAATTCCGAACCCATTTGTCTGGCAACCTGGTTAGCTACGATTGTGCCACCAACGCCACCACCTAAGATAACAACTTTCTGCATTGTTTTCTCCCCTTATTCCGAAGATTTGTAATAATTCGCCCAAAAACGGTTTGCGGGACCAGTGAGGTCTCTCACTGTATTAAACTGGAACAATGCGTTGGATAATGGATACTTAGCGCAGTTTCTTGACTTGCACTTTATAAATGCCGCCATCCTCAATATTTTTAACGACTTCATGTCCGGCGCGTCCGACCCAGTCGGGAATATCCTTAGCGGACCCGGCATCTGATGACCACACTTCAAATATTGTTCCGACCGGTTCTTGGCGAATTCCCTTAATCAGTTCCATCAAGGGACCCGGACAGAAAGAGCCGCGGGCATCAACAATTTTTACTTCATCAGCCATTATGTGCTCCCACCTTTTTTGTGCTGTGTTGAGAATGTCTAAAAGGTATAAGTCGCTTCGCCTTCGACCTTGGCAAGAAATCCGGCGACACCAAGGGTTTCATCGAAAATATCGACGAGGTCGTCCAATTTCCAGTGATAGACATCCATGACGAGACCGCAGGCATAAAGAATGACTTCGCCGAAATCTTTAGCTTGGCGAAAAAGGTCGATGAAAGAATCTCCGCCGGTCTCAATAATCGTGCGAGCCACTGGGCCCTTGGTAATTTGAGAAGCAATGGCAGGATCCTTATGAAAAGCGGGAAGTGCTTCCATGCTCACGAAAATTTTTACGGGTTTGCCATAGCTAGCGGCAACAGCCGTTAACATTGCGGCCGCCTGCAATTTGGCATAATCGCCAGAAAGCAACATGATATTCACGGCTTGCGGATCAGCCATGTTTAATTCCTCCTTCCTGTATAGTCAATTCCTACAGGTTATATTGTATCATGCCAACTCCTCTAATTTAAACGATGAATATCGCGATTTTACCGGTTAATAATAACTTTGTTTAAATTTATTTTGCATGAACGATAACTTTACATGAATAGTCAAGTATTATTTAACGATCATATAGCGATTCGTGATAACTGACGAAATTGGGTAAAACTGTGCACAAGATGTATGAATTAGAAGAAAAAATCATTCTCTAGAAGGATGTGTATTTCAAAGATTATGGCCGCGTTCCATTAATCAATGATTCAAGATAACTATGAATAGATACGAATCAGATTTTCTATTCATTAAACCGCCGAATTCCGTTCCTGTCGATTTCTCATGGGCCTGGGTTTCATATCATCATGAGCATGGAAGTATGTCTCAGCTAAATAGAATGAGTGAGTATTATTCTTGTTGTGAGTATTTAAAAACAGAAGACTTTATTCAGGTACCGATTACCAACGATGGCGAGGAGCATAATAACCGGCGTAATGTGCCGGTTTCGAATAATGCCCCTTTGCCATCATGTGACACGCAAGATGGGAAAACGTTTTCCGGTTTCTTGTTGACGTGGGTTATTTAACGCGTTAGAACGTTGACCGTATTGGTATTATCGTTGGTGAAATAAACGAGCAGTTCGCCGTTATCGTCTAAGGCTACATATACACCAAAGAGCGCGGAACCTGCTCCGGTGACAGGATTCACAGGTGTTTTATCCAATAGGCGTGCCGAGACGAGTTGTCCCGTACGCGGATTGATCTCAATTGCCCGGTTATCACCTTGATTCACGGCGATTAGGTTCCCATTTTCGGGATTGAACCCGAGTCCTGCCGGCTTGTTTAATGGAGGCCCTTGATAAATTTTCAGTCCTGAACCCAAATCCCTATGGGTTGTGCTGACGGGAGCCAAAACAGAAATGCTGTTGTCAGCACCGTCAGCAATATAAAGCGCATCGCCCATGGGAAGCCAAATCATGCCTTGAGGGCCAAACACGGTATTGATATTGGTCCCGACATGGGCAAAACCTGATCCAATTTGCAGGGTGACGGAATCTGCGTTAAAGTCGGGCGGGTGGAACTCGGTGAATCGGTCGATAGTACCAGAAAGGACGTTGGTGGAAAAGAACGCAACCGGCAGTCCATAAAATTCGCCGAAGTTAAATTGCATACCCCACGGACCATCAAAAAGATCACGATGAATATCGCCGCCGGAAAATAGGGTCCCATCGGGAGAAATGACTTGCACCACACCTTGGCTGCCATCGGGTGCAAAGCCATAGTCCGCAATCCATGTCGCGCCGAGATTGGAGGTCGAGATAGCAATGGGCGCCATCGCGCCGGCAAAAAAACGCTCAGAACGGCCATTAACAATACGCTCCAACGTGCTCCCAAGACCCATAACGCCATTGGCATTGTTGATATTGGACACCAAGAGGTCGCCGTGTTTCAGTATAGTGTTGGCATCATCAAAGGTATTGGGAGCCAATAACACGCCATAAGGATTTTGATCGCCATTGACCGGATCAATCGTTGATGAAATGACCTGAATGTGGGAGAGGCTTTCAATGCGTCCTTTGGGAAAGGCGTCAGCAGAATACCAAAATACGGGGTTAGAACGCCCTAGTGCGTAAAAGGTTTGAGGACCGCATATGCCATCCGCGGTAATGCCAAATGCTTCTTGAAAGTGTTTGACAGCATGGCGGGTGAGTGAGCCAAAATAGCCATCGATGCGCCCGGGATAAAATCCCAGATTTTGTAGAATGACTTGCAATCCTACCGTGTCAAAACCATTGACACCCTCGTGTAAAGTTCTTCCTCCGGTGATGGCAGTAATCCATAAAATATCAAAAGTGTCTGGTCCTACGTTTCCGTCAAAAGCGATATCCCAGTGCCGATAGACAATGTTGTCTCCTTGAAACGCTAGCACCGCTTGCGAGGTCGGCGTATCAAAATCGCCTGTCGCAGCTTGGTTAAGGGTAACGGCATAGCGAAGACAATTGAGGCGATTTTGAAGAACGATGACGTCGCCTCCTGTGATTCCGGCTGTGAGATGACGCGAGCCAAAGGCAGGGCCGCCATACGCATGATTGTCTTGACCCATGACCCGATAAGTTTGGGGTCCCACGATGCCGTCCACACAAATTCCAAAATAACTTTGTATATTCGCTGCAGCCTTTTGACTTTCGCGGTCAAAAACCCCCGTAATAGGAATTCGGGAACCCATTGGCCCATTTGGCGGGTTCATGAGCTCTAACAACGTATTATAAAGGCGTTGAAACACTTTGACATCAGTACCGGTCAAGAGGGGTCTTTTTAGCCGCAGTACGCGAGAACCAAAAGGTACACGCGGCAATTGGCCCGCAAAATTTCCCATAAATTATTCCTCCTTCGGCTTTTTCTAGCCTCCTATGGAATAATATGGAGGATGAGGCAAAATGTGATAAAATCATTCAGAAATTATGAACGAGTAGGGAGCTCTAGGATTTGTCATCTTGTCTTTATTCACGAATTTTGTTAGAATATCCCGTGCATTTGGAGTGGTCCGGGAAGAAGGTGAGAGCATGAAGGATGGAATTCACCCGGCGTATCAACGAACCACAGTGACTTGTGCTTGTGGGGCCGTTTATCATGTCGGATCAACGAAAACGAACTTGCGTATTGAAATTTGTGGACAGTGCCACCCTCTATATACCGGGAAGCAGCGAATTGTCGACACCGGCGGACGTGTCGAGCGCTTCAAGAAGCGTTATGGTATGAAATAATCCCCGAACAGAGCCGGTGGCTCTGTTTTTTTGTGCGTGACAGGCAACAAGCGACATTTTAGAAAGATCTTCAAAGAAAGAAGGTGGAATGATGGATGATACGACGCGGGCGCGATTAGAGGCAGCCAAGGCGCATTATCACGAGGTCCAGGAAGTCTTGTCAGATCCTCAAGTTGCGTCGAATCCTGAGCTGTTACGGAAGTATGCTCAGGAATTAGCCCAATGGGAGGACGTCGTCAATCATTATGCGTCCTATTTATCGCTAAGTGAGGAGTTAGAAACTCTTAAAGAAATGGCGCGTGAAGACACCGATGAACGGGGTTGGTTGGAACAGGAAATGGATAAGACCCGCCAACAATTAGATCGCGTCGAACAAGAGATTCAGCGCCTCTTAACGCCTTCTGATCCCAACGATTCCAAAAATGTCATTATGGAAATCCGCGCGGGCGCCGGGGGCGAAGAAGCGGCATTATTCGCCGCTGATTTGTTTCGTCTTTATGTTCGGTATGCTGAGCGTCATGGATGGAAAACCGAGTTATTATCGGTAAATGAGACGGATATCGGTGGATATAAAGAAATTATCTTTATGATTGAAGGGGCTGGAGCATTTAGCCATCTTAAATTTGAACGGGGTGTGCACCGTGTTCAGCGCGTTCCGGTCACTGAGGCTGGTGGACGCATCCATACATCAACTGTGACGGTCGCTGTTTTGCCAGAGGTCGAAGAAGTCGAAGTAAACATTGATCCCGATGATTTGCGTATTGATACGATGCGTTCAAGTGGAGCAGGTGGGCAGCATGTTAACAAGACCGAGTCAGCGGTCCGGATTACTCATATCCCGACCGGCATTGTTGTTTCGTGTCAAGACGAAAAATCCCAATTAAAAAATCGGGATAAGGCGATGAAGGTTTTGCGGGCCCGTCTTAAGAACCTCTATGATTCGACACAAGCTAAAGAAATCGCCGATGAGAGACGTCAGCAGGTAGGAACTGGCGATCGCTCTGAACGCATTCGCACCTATAATTTTCCTCAAGGTCGGGTAACTGATCACCGTGTCGGCATTACCTTACACCAGCTTGAAGAAGTCTTAGATGGGGATATCGAAGAAATTATTGCGGCATTACAAGCTCAAGAACAAGAAGAACGGTTACACCAAGAATCATGAAAGACGATTGGAAAGTACTAGTAAGAGAAGCCGCTCGTCAACTGCAAAAGGCAGGAATTGATGAGCCTTATGCGGAAGCTGAGCAGCTGTGGTGCGCGATATCGGGGACGACTGTGACCGACTGGTTATTAGACCGGGGAAAAATGAGTCAAGGTCTTCTGCAAAAATATCAGGCGGCCATTAGTCAGCGATCTAAGCGTGTTCCCTTTCATTATATTACGGGAACACGAGAATTTATGGGCTTAACGTTTCATGTCGATCCCCGGGTTCTTATACCTCGACCGGAAACCGAACATCTTGTTGAACGGGTTTTGCGAGATGCCTCTCATGAATCGCTAACGATTGTTGATGTCGGTACCGGAAGTGGGGCGATTGCGGTGAGCTTAGCCCATTTTGGATCTCCGTTATGGCAGATTATTGCCACGGATGTGAGTGAAGAGGCTTTGCATGTGGCCAAAGATAACGCCAAGAAAATCCTCTCCCGGGGCGAGATTCGTTTTGTCCGCAGTGATTTATTGTCGGCGTTAAAGGGGCCTATCGATATTGTGGTGGCAAATTTGCCTTACGTGGCAGACGCAGATAATCAGGGTCAAAACCTTATGCCGGAATTATCTTATGAGCCGCCATTAGCTCTTTTTGCCAGCGATCAGGGCCTTGGCGTCATTCGCCGTCTTATCGAACAATTGCCCGCAAAACTGGCGTCTGCAGGATGTGTATACTTAGAAATAGGTCAGGGACAGGCTGATGCTGTGGAAAGGCTGTTTCAAGCGCAAGGACTTCAGGTTTTGCAAAGAACCAAGGATTTAGCGGGGATTGACCGGGTTGTTGCAGCGAAGAAACGGGACCCGCTTTGGGGTCAAGAGCCCTGACATCGAGTGACTACCGGTAACACAATAGACAACAAAAAGATAAACAAGGAGGGTATCCATGGCCGAAGAAATCACAGCGGAAGAATTGGCGCATCGCCTAAGGCATGTTGACCCCGATCATCCCATAATTGTTATTGATGTTCGTTTAGGGCAAATTGGCGCCATTCCCGGTGCTAAGCATGTTCCGGTTACGGATTTAGAAGATCAACCATGGAACTGGGATCCCGACGCCGAACTGGTGGTGTATTGCCAGTTGGGCAAAGGGGGCAGCGAATATGCTGCCGAAGTGCTTGAGGAACAAGGGTATCGTAAAGTTTATAAATTGGTCGGCGGCATGGAAGCCTGGGAGACGTATTTAAAGGAGCATCCGCAAGAATCTTTCTAACGATGAAGAGCGCTCCCAGAATCCGCCCGGGGAAAAGGGGGCTGAAATTATGACGGAAGCGCAAATTTCTCTGGGGGCTCTCGCGCTATTATATGTTTTCTTAATTGGCGATTGGTTTCACCGGGCTTGGGCGGCATTGGGCGTTGCGGCTCTTTTAGTCTTGTTGCATGTCATTACCCTTCGAGAAGCTTTGTCTTCTATAGATATCAATACGATTAGTTTGCTTCTGGGCATGATGGTCTTGGTCGGTCTTTTAGGACAGGCCGGATTATTTTTTCGCTTTGGGTTAAAGGCGCGCCAGATTGCCCGGGGTGAACCGTGGCGGCTTTTATGGGTCTTTTTTATTCTCACTGCGGTGATTTCAGCATTTTTGGATAACGTGACGACCATTCTATTATTGTCTCCGGCTTTGTTTCGCGCGGCAGAAGGGATGGATTTAGATCCTGTACCTTTTTTGATGGCCATGGTGGCTGCTTCTAATTTGGGCGGACTCTCGACCCTCATTGGGGACCCACCAAATATTCTTATTGGTACCGCAGCCAATTTATCCTTTAATGCCTTTATTGCCATGTTGGGTCTACCGGCTATGATTTTACTCGTCGGAGTCGCTCTGACTTTGCCTTGGCGGTTAAAATGGGAAAAAAACCCGCAAGCCATCGTGGTTGACCCTTACCAAGTACCGGGCGAATTTCCCTTAGCCAATCGGTTAATTCCCTTGTTGGGGGTTTTAGCCTTAGTCCTTATGGCTTTTGTTCTTCAACGCGTGATCCATATGAGCTCAGGCGAAATTGCCATCGGTGGCGCGGTGCTAGGTCTTATCGTGGCGGGACCAAGGGTCGGACGATTTTGGACAATGGTAGACTGGGGAACCCTGGGCTTTTTTGTGGGCATTTTTGTCTTGGTGGGGGCTTTAGAACATGGCGGAGTCATTAGTCATATTGCCCGGTTTTTAGCAAATCAGCAATTAGGCAATGGGCTTGCCCTTATTATTTTATTGGGGAGTGCCATATTATCAGCCCTTGTGGATAACGTGCCATTGGTTGCGGCCATGATTCCTTTAATTCGAAATTTGTTGCATCTCCATCCTGGCTACGGAATGGAATTATGGGTCGCTTTAGCCATGGGAGCAGCGATTGGCGGCAATGCTACGATTATTGGTGCATCAGCTAATGTTGTGGCGCAAGGTCTGGCACAGGAACGGGGCTACTCGTTAAATTTTCGGCGGTATTTGCCTTTTGGATTACAGGTCTTTGCGGTGACCTTAATTTTGGGAACGCTTTATATTGCTCTGTTAGGGTAGGCCACAATAGGGACTCGAGGGTATTGAGTTGGCAAGGAAGGGGCAGATTATGCAGACCATCATGTTAACGGCAGACCAACTGGATAAAGCGATTGAGGCCTTAAAGCAGGGAGAGGTGGTGGCCTTTCCCACTGAGACCGTTTATGGTCTTGGGGCCGATGCGACCAATGAACAAGCCTGCCAAAAAATATTTCAAGCGAAAGGGCGTCCGGCTGATAATCCGCTTATCGTGCATGTTTTAGACCAAGAGGGTTTAGAAGCCATCACGCAAGATACCGTGCCGCCGACGGCCCGTATTCTCATCGAAAAGTTTTGGCCAGGGCCTTTAACCGTTGTCGTTGCGGCTAATGATGCGATTCCGGTCTCGGTGCGAGGGGGAATGCCAACGGTCGCTGTGAGGTCCCCGAGCCATCTTATTGCCCGGAAATTGATTAAAGGTCTAGGGCGTCCCATTGCGGCGCCGAGTGCGAACCGCTCGGGACGTCCCAGTCCGACTCGCGCCGTAGATGTTTTTCACGATTTGCAGGGACGAGTTCCTTTTATTATCGATGGGGGAGACAGTTTTGTTGGCTTGGAATCGACGATTGTAGACTGTTCGTTACCTGAACCTGTCTTATTGCGTCCGGGGTTTATCGGCTTAGAGACATTAGAATCGGTATTAGGGCAAAGAGTATTATTGCCCGGTGCGCATACACCGCATAAGGCTCCGGGAATGAAATACCGTCATTATGCGCCCCAAGCTCCGGTAATTTGGATTAATATGAGAGAGGATCGCCGTATTGAGGAGACTTTGTCACACCTCAAACAGGAATTTGACCCCGTCGCGCTCTTGGCTCCTCAAAAATGGCAAGATTACCCGGTATCATTCTTCCGAGTATTGGGAGAAGGGGTCGAAGAGGTGGCTCATGAGTTATTTACCGGGTTTCGCGAACTTGACAAGAAGAATCCTGGTGCGATTGTGGTGATATGGCCTGAAGATGATAGCGGAGTAGGGCTTGCTATCGCTAATCGTCTCGGAAAAGCTGCCTCAAGGCAGGTGAAGGAGTAATGACTGAGGTCCCCAAAATCCTGTTTGTTTGTACTGGGAATACGTGCCGGAGTCCCATGGCTGAGGCGTTATGGAAAAGCTTGTGTCAAGACCAGTGTGTGGTCGAATCGGCCGGATTGGCGGCATGGCCTGGCCAAGCGGCTCAGGAATACGCCATAGAAGCGGTGAAACCCTATGGAGGAAACTTACAACAACATCGATCCCAAGATGTTCGCGATGTGAAGGGAGAATTTGACTGGATTTTTACAATGACCGGCTCACAGGCTGAGCAGCTAAAACATATGCGACCCGAATGGGAAGACAAAATTTTTGTTTTGCCCCAGTTTTTAGGGGAAGAGGAAGATATCGCTGATCCCATTGGCACAAACCAGGTGTCCTATGATTCGCTGGCTTGGCGGCTCTACCGCTTACTATCACAGTTAAAAACGCGCCTGGTGGATGAGGACTCATCCGCTAAGCCAGAAAACAAGGAGGAATAAATACATGCGAATCGCCGTAGGCGCAGATCATGCGGGATGGCCTTTAAAAGAAACGCTCGTGAACTATTTGATCGATAAGGGCTGGGATGTTGAAGATTTCGGGACGTTTGGTCCTGAATCTGTGGATTATCCCGATTATGCTAACAAGGTGGCGTTAGCTGTAGCCAATGGCGATGCCGAACGCGGGTTACTGATTTGTGGTAGCGGACAAGGCATGTGCATTGTGGCCAATAAAACCCAAGGGGTGCGAGCCTCATTAGCGCATGATGTAGTATCTGCCCGTTTGGCTCGCCAGCATAATGATGCCAATGTTTTAACTATGGGAGCACGGTTTGTCGCCCCCGAATTGGCAGAAGAAATTTTATCAGTATGGCTGGACACGCCATACGAAGGGGGACGTCATGCACGGCGCCTAGAGAAAATCGAGCAAATTGAGCGCCGAAATCTTTAAGGAATTTTCTAACAAAAGGTTGTCGCGCAGAACTTGGGCGGCAACCTTTTGTGAATTTGATATATTTAACAAAGGAAACGAGGAATTTGTATGTTAGTCGTCGTCGATCATCCGCTGATTAAGGTACACATTACTGTGCTAAGAGACCATATGACGGGAACTGATGAGTTTCGCTCACGTCTAACGGCATTAACGCGATTATTGGCTTTTCCGGTGCTCCAAGATTTGGACATTATACCAATGACAGTGACAACCCCGTTGGCGCAAACTACGGGATATAAGTTGGATAAAGTTCCGGTACTGGTACCGGTTTTGCGTGCTGGTTTAGGGATGGTCGAAGGATTTCGGGATGTGGTTCCCAACACTGTGGTATCTCATCTGGGAATGTACCGCGATCATCATACGCTAAAGCCGATACGGTATTACAGTAATTTCCCGACTTCGTATCATGATCATCCCGTGATTTTGCTCGATCCAATGCTTGCGACGGGAGGATCAGCGGTTGACGCGTTAGATTATTTAAAGCAAGAGGGCGCTCAAAATATTCGTGTGGTGAGTATTATAAGCGCTCCCGAAGGAATCAAAAAAGTCGACGAGTGCCATCCCGATGTCAACGTCTTTACGGCTCAACTGGATGAAGGATTGAATGATCTTGGATATATCCTTCCTGGTCTGGGAGATGCGGGAGATCGTCAATTTGGTACGGTCCTCGACTAATATCGACGCTTGGAATTTGATGAAACCTAGCCCGCCGTGTCTATTGACGGGCTATTGTGCCTGGACTATACTTATCGATCGTGAGGGTATCACCTTCATACCCATATTGGTATCTGCCGTATACTTGCAGACTGCCATGATCTTCCCGAAATTGGCCCAATTTGGCGGTAGAGACACTGCAGTGGTTTTCGCGCATCAGTCTCTTCAGCCAAGGCACGTGGTGGGAGTCTGCCTGGCGGGATTTGATATTTGTGCCGATTATGGGCAAACTTTCAACCATTGAATTGTCCAAGAAGAAGGTGACTGACGACGGGATCAGAGAAGAACGGCAAACGTCCATTAACTGCAGCCCGCGGTATCGGAGTCGCGATGGCGCTGTCGATTCAACTGGTCTTTTCCGTCATCATTGGAGTGCTTCTAGGGCAATGGCTTGATAGGGTGCTGCACACTGCGCCACTTTTTACAGTGCTGGGTGTCCTCTTAGGTATAGGAGCTGGTATGTATGGAGTTTACCACCTGGCTCGGGTTCTCCTAAAGTGAACGAATTTTCAGCGCTTTGGCGAAAATCGGCTGCAGCGTCTCTAAGCCTCGCTTTGGTATTCGTGCTCATTGGATTGCTAGTGGCTTCGGGAAGGATGGTGTTTTGGAGCATTGCGGCAGGGATTCTCCCCGGTGTTGTGGATGTCGTAGGTCTCGGTCTTCGGTTGCCACTGTGGGCGCGGCTTAATGGACGAGCTGCGGTGGCCAGCATTAATCTAAGGCTGCTGTCGAGACTGGTCCTCCTAGGGGTGTTTTTCTATGTGCTCCAGCATTATACGAGGTTAGACCTCAGATGGGCATTAGCGGGAATCTTTGTGCCTTACGCAATTTACTTAATTGGGGCGATTTTTAGCTCGCGGCACAAGGGGGTGAATGGATGAATTTTTCATTGACAGCCTTTCAATGGCCGCCCTTTATCACGGGCCTTTTAGCCATGCTGGTCGTACTCGCTTTCGGCCTGCTTGCGGTGCGCAACGTGAGTACAGCGGTGCCATCAGGAGCGCAAAACCTTCTCGAAAGCGCATTAGAAACGTTTCAGGATTTGGTCGGGCAAATGGCACCAAAGGAACTGGCGCCGAACTTAACATTACTTTCGTTAACCTTGTTTCTCCTGCTTGTCGTGGCAAACGTTCTGGGATTATTGCCGCTTCCTGGGATTGGAACACGCTGGATACACTCTCCCACAGCGTTTTTAAGTATGCCAGCCGGCTTGGCTATTGTGATTTTCCTGCTCATTCAATGGTCAGGTATTAAATATAAAGGACTTGGCGGTTTTCTCGTGGGCTGGTTTTGGAAGCCTATACCGGTGTTCGGCTTTATTGTCAATGCACTAGAACAGCTTGTGATGCCTGTCAGTTTGGCATTCCGGTTATTTGGCAATATTTTGGCGGGAGAATTGGTGCTGCGTATGACCACGAACCTGCCGCATGATGCCGCCGGATGGCTTGTTGTGGTACTAGTTGGGACCCTGTGGCTGGTCTTTAGTTTAGTGATTTCCTTGATTCAGGCGTTGATTTTTACGATTCTCACCGTGGCTTATATGAGTATTCAAGCCAGTAGTGAGCATTGATGTGAGAAATAAACCGGACAACGGGACCAAAATTGGATTATCGTCAAATTTCTAAATCTTTTAAGGAGGAATTGAGCGTGAGTTCACACGATATTTTGTTATTCATTGGGGCATTAGCAGCAGCAGGTGGCGCGATTGGTGCCGGTATTGGTAACGGTTTAGTGATGGGACGGATGGTTGAAGGAGTCGGACGTCAACCTGAAGCCTTGGGTCGGCTGTTAACATGGGCTTTAGTGGGTGTAGCGTTGGTTGAAGCGTGGCCGGTTATCACCTTCGTGCTCTTCGTGTTCACCAAAATCGGCTAGAAAGACTCGGAACCACTGAGTCCTCATTTGAGGGGATATGACAGGGAGAAGGGAGCGAAACCGTGTCTAGCACATCTCTAACCTTGGGCAACATGGTCGCCGGAGTTCTACAATGGGTTATTTTGTTGATTCTCTTGCGCCTGTATGTCTACAAGCCGCTTTTGGCCGCGATGCAAAAACGTCGGGATAACATCGCCAAACAAATCAATGATGCCAACAGCTTGCGTGAAGAAGCGGAAAAACTTCATCAAGAACAAGAAGCCTTGTTGAAACAAGCGCGCGAAGATGCCAAGACCTTAATTGCACAGGCGCGCCGCGAAGGCGAAGAAGAAGCCCGAAAAATCGTTGAACAGGCCCAGCGGGAAGCTCAATACCGTCAAAAGGCGGCACTCGAAGAAATTCAGCATGAGCGAGACGAAGCCCTAAAGGCTATTCGTGCCCAAGTCGCTGATCTTGTGTTGATGGCTACTGGCAAACTGCTGGAACGCAATCTCAATGACAAAGATCAAGAGCGTTATCTGGATCAAATTCTACAAGATGCGGGGCAATTACAATGACCGATCAACGTGCCGTCAAACCCTATGCCAGAGCGTTATTTGAGCTCGCCCGGGACAATCAATTGGTTGAGCAGATCCAGCATGACTTGGATTTCGTGATTCAAACGATTGAAGGCTCAAAGGATTTGCAAGGGTTCTTGTATCATCCCCAAGTGTCTCATGAAGCCAAACGGGAAACGCTGAAACGGATTTTTGCGGATAATGTCCACCCATTGGTTCTGCAATTTCTCCAATTGGTCATGGACAAGGGACGCGAGCATCTTTTGGCGGGAATTTGTGACGAATTTAACAAACTCGTAGAAATCGATCACGGCATTGTGGAAGCGCACGTAGAAAGCGCCATCCCACTCACCCCCGAACAACAAGCCCAATTTGCAGAGCGTCTTGGGCACACTATGGGTAAAAAGATCAAGGTCATTGCCCATGTGAATCCGGCATTAATTGGCGGTGCGGTGATCCGTGTTGGTGACCGGGTGTTGGATGGCAGTGTTCTAAGGCGTATGGAAATCTTGGGAGAGCGCCTGCGAGGAAACGGAGGAGGGGTAGTCCTTGAGCATTAAGCCTGAGGAAATCAGCGCGATTTTAAAAGAAGAGATTCAAAAATATGATGTGCAAACAGAGTTGTCCGAATCCGGCGTCGTTCTCACTGTGGGTGACGGGATCGCCAGAATTTATGGTTTAGCCAATTGTATGGCGGGTGAGATGCTGGAATTCGACAATGGCGTCTTTGGTATGGCATTGAACCTGGAAGAAGACAATGTCGGTTGTGTGGTCCTGGGCAGTGATGTCGGCATTACCGAAGGTATGCGGGTGAAACGCACCGGCAAAATGGTGGAAGTTCCCGCGGGGGAAGCGCTCATTGGGCGTGTCGTCAATGCCTTGGGGGAACCCATCGATGGTAAGGGACCCATTGAGACAAACATCCGCCGACCTGTTGAATATCCGGCTCCAGGCATCATTATGCGTGAACCGGTTAACCGCCCGTTACAAACGGGTATTAAAGCCATCGACGCTATGATTCCCATTGGCCGGGGTCAGCGTGAGCTCATTATCGGTGACAGGCAAACGGGAAAGACGGCTATTGCCATTGACACGATTTTGAATCAAAAAGGTCAAAATGTGATTTGTGTTTATGTCGGTATTGGACAAAAAGAGTCGACGATTGCGGGTTTAGTGCGGAACTTAGAAGAACGCGGCGCCATGGAATACACCATCGTCCTCTCTGCGTCAGCAGCTGAAGCGGCTCCCCTTCAATATCTGGCTCCCTATGCTGGGTGTGCAATGGCGGAGGAATTTCGTGATAACGGCAAGGATGTCTTGATTGTTTATGACGACTTGTCCAAGCACGCGGTGGCATACCGTGCCATGTCCTTGTTACTCCGACGTCCACCCGGTCGTGAAGCGTATCCCGGAGATGTATTTTACCTTCACTCCCGCCTTTTGGAGCGTGCGGCCAACCTCAACAAAGAATACGGGGGTGGCAGTTTGACCGCTCTCCCCATTATTGAAACGTTGGCTGGTGACATTTCCGCGTATATTCCCACTAACGTCATTTCCATCACCGACGGTCAGATTTTCCTCGAAAGCGATTTGTTCTTCTCGGGCGTCAGGCCTGCGGTTAACGTGGGATCTTCGGTGTCCCGGGTAGGATCAGCGGCTCAAATCAAGGCGATGAAGCAAGTTGCCGGGACGATGCGTCTTGACCTTGCACAGTACCGAGAATTAGCGGCGTTCGCCCAGTTCGGATCTGATTTGGATAAAGCCACGCAAGCTCGTATCGCCCGTGGTAACCGGACGGTTGAAATTTTGAAGCAACCCCAATATTCACCTATGCCTGTTGAGGAACAAGTCGTATCCATTTTCGCAGTAACCCGAGGATTCCTCGACGATATTCCCGTCGAACAAGTTCGAACCTTTGAAGCGGGATTGCACCGGTTTTTGCACGAGAAACACGAAAACATTTACGAGGCGCTCCGCAAAGACAAAGCATTTAGTGACGAAACCATCAAGCTTTTGACGAACGCCATAGAGGAATATAAGAAAACGGCGGTGTTATAAATGGCTGGAGGCGGACTTAAAGAAGTTGACCGGCGCATTAAAAGCGTCAAGAACACGCAGCAAATTACGCGGGCCATGAAAATGGTTGCGGCTGCGAAGTTACGCAAGGCCGAGTTTCGGGCGAAACAAGCACGGGCGTATGCCAATGAAATTCGCGCTATAACCCGGCGTGCCGTCAGCAAAGGTACAGGACATCCGCTATTAGAGAAACGTGATGTGAACCGTGTTGGATTTGTTGTCATCACCTCTGCACGGGGATTGGCGGGACCGTATAATGCCAACATCTTGCGGCATGCCAGTAGCTACATGCGTGAAGTGGGCGGCAAGAATCCTGCCGTGTTTGCTGTGGGCCGCAAGGGCCGTGACTATTTCCTGCACCGGAATGTGCCGATATTACGGGAATTTCTTGGTGTAGGAGATGACCCGACTTTTCACCAGGCGCGTGCCATAGCGCGGGAAATCTTGCAACACTATCTGGATCACGATGTCGATGAAGTGTTTTTAAGCTATACCAAATTCATCAATCCTTTGACCCATCAGGCCGAAACAATTCGTCTGTTGCCCGTCGAAGAACCCCCAGAAGATGATCCGAGTTTGCAGCGCAGCTATGTGTTTGAACCGGATACACAAACCGTGTTCAATGATTTGCTTCCGCGCTACATCGAGGTTTTGATTTACAGTGCGTTATTGGAATCCAAAGCCAGTGAGCAGGGAGCCCGAATGACGGCCATGGATTCCGCAAGCAAGAATGCGGATGAACTCATTCGCAAGATGATATTAATGCGTAACCGTTTACGGCAAGCTGCTATAACGAAAGAAATTGCGGAACTCGTGAGCGGCGCCGAAGCTTTGGAATAGGAGGATCGAGCGTGGCGGAACATGATGGCAAAATCGTGGAGGTACTAGGCCCTGTCGTGGAGGTCGAATTTCCCAGCGGCCACTTGCCGGCGATTTATAACGCTCTACGCGTCGTCGGCACACGGAATGCGGCAGGGGATGGTCCCGACAATGGATCATCTGATTTAATCTTGGAAGTGATGCACCAAATTGGTGACAACCGGGTCAGTTGTATTGCCATGGCCTCGACGGATGGCCTGGTCCGGGGGATGAAAGTCATTGATGAAGGGCATCCCATAAGCGTGCCTGTGGGCAATGTCACGCTTGGCCGGATGTTCAATGTGGTGGGGAACCCCATTGATGGTAAAGGCGCGGTCGATGCGGAACTCAGAATGCCTATTCATCGTCCAGCCCCCAGTTTTACCGAACAGGCGGTATCAACAGAGATTTTTGAAACCGGTATTAAAGTAATTGACCTCTTAGCTCCGTATCCTAAGGGTGGAAAAGTCGGCTTGTTTGGCGGAGCGGGAGTGGGTAAAACCGTATTAATTATGGAGCTCATCCATAATATTGCCACCGAACATGGAGGATTTTCGGTTTTCGCTGGGGTCGGTGAACGAACCCGGGAAGGGAATGACCTGTTCTTAGAAATGTCTGAGTCAGGGGTTATCGACAAAACCGCGTTGGTTTATGGACAAATGAATGAGCCTCCGGGCGTGCGTATGCGGGTGGCTCTCTCCGGAGTCACCATGGCAGAATATTTCCGTGACCAGGAAGGCCGGGACGTGTTGTTCTTCATTGACAATATTTTTCGGTTTATCCAAGCGGGTTCTGAGGTCTCAGCGTTGCTCGGGCGTATGCCTTCAGCGGTGGGATATCAGCCAGTTTTGGCTACGGACATTGGGAACTTGCAGGAACGGATCACCTCCACGAAAAAAGGATCCATCACCTCAATTCAGGCGGTGTACGTGCCAGCAGACGACTACACGGACCCTGCTCCAGCGACAACATTTGCGCACTTGGATGCGACCACGAACCTGGAACGGCGGATTTCTGAAAAAGGTATCTTCCCTGCGGTGGATCCCTTGGCTTCGACCTCACGGATCTTGGATCCGCAGGTGGTGGGCGATGAACATTATCAAGTTGCCCGGGGCGTTCAAGCTGTGCTTCAACGGTACAAAGAACTTCAGGATATTATTGCCATCTTAGGGATGGATGAATTAAGTGATGATGATAAATTAATTGTCGCCCGCGCCCGAAAGATTGAGCGCTTCTTGTCACAGCCGATGTTCGTGGCCGAGCAGTTTACTGGCACACCGGGCAAATACGTGCCGATTCGTGAGAGTGTCCGAGGTTTCAAAGAAATCCTTGAGGGGCGCCATGATGATTTGCCGGAAATGGCGTTTTACATGGTGGGCTCCATTGACGAGGCTGTCGAGAAAGCAAAGACCCTTTAGGGTTGGGGGGATAGTATGGCAACCACCTATCAGTTGAAGATTGTGACCCCGGAACGGACGCTCTTCGAAGGACCGGTAACGTATATCATTGTCCGCTCCACTGAAGGGGAAATCGGGATTTTGGCGCATCACATGCAACTCATTACGCCCTTGGTTCCCCACATCATTACGGTATATCCGGAAAATGGCAAAACCGAGCAATTTACGATTGGTGGGGGTTTCCTGGAAGTCGGGGATACCACCACTGTGGTCTTGGCCGATTCAGCTGAGCGCGCTTCGGAAATCGATGTGGCCCGTGCAGAAAAGGCTCGCCAGCGCGCCTTGGAGACGATCGGCAAAGCTGAACCCAATATCGATTTGATTCGGGCGAAACGCGCATTGGCCCGTGCGGAAAATCGGCTTAAGCTAGCCGGTCATCCTACGGCCATGACGCACTAGCCTATCTGTAGGCTTCACTCAAGTCCCGTACTTTTCATCTTCTAAAACAAGCCCTTGTCGTTAATCGGCAAGGGCTTTTTTGGTTCGATGTATGAAAAAAAGCGTTTGGTGGAACAATCTGGTAGAGATTCGTTGCCAGGGGGGTTAAAAGTGAAAAACGGGATACGTAATGGATTGTGGATTGCTGGGATTGGATTTGTGTTGTGGATGGGAGCGAGTGTTAGGGCGGCCGCATTGTCCCCGGTCATGACGGCTTTTCAAGCTACCAAAGCCCATCCCCAAGGATTTAGCATTAACGGTTGGGTCCAATTGCCACGGTCGCAAAGTCAACAAAATCTTGTCGATATCGTTCGTCACTTATCCGATCAAACGCACATACGGGGAACCGTGCAGTTCGAACAAGGCACGGGATATCAAAAGGCATCAATCAGGCAGCATGTTGCGGGATTCTCCAGCGAACTCATCGCCGAACGTCTATCCTCTGGAGCCACATACGTGGTCGTTGACCGGGTAGGGAGTCAAGGCTTTGAAGGATTAAATGAAAGCCTTGGTTTGGTCCGTCACGTCTTATCGCGTTATGGGCCCTTACATCTGGCGTTTACGCTTCAAGGCACCTTACCCGAGAACTTGTCCCAGGCTCAAGAGAACCAGGTCATTAACCAGGCGTTTCAGGCCATTGGTGCTAAGAAAGTAAATGGAATCGAAACGCCTCAGTATGTTTCGGTGGCGGGGGATAGCGGATTCATTGCCCAGCATGACAGCTTACAAGGTCATCCCGTTAATATTCAAGTGGCCTTGAATTACAACACATACTGGCACGCCGAACAAGTAGATGTAGGGACGCCTCTAGTTACCGTCACTTACTAACCGGGTTTGAATTGGGAGTTCCTGGGCACACTGGAATTAAGAGGATATGAATCCTCGGTTGCCAAGTGCATAAAGAGTGGAGGAACAAACGAATGGCGAATCGTCGTCTCACCCTGGTCGGTATTATTGGCGGCGTTGCAGTGTTGGGTGGCGGTCTTTTAACATTGGCTTTGACACACCGGTCTGCCCATCCTGTTACCGTGCCAGTAGCGCACTCACCCTCTTCTACGGCCAAAAATCATGGGGCCCAGCTTAAATCGCAAGCCAGTAGCACGGCAGCGCCTTTAATGATGCCGGTCAATGGGGCTATATCGAATCCTTTTGGGTGGCAATATTCGGGCGCGTTAAATGAATGGTATTACAACCCCGGTATCACGATTTCGGCCAAGGCAGGAACGCCGGTTCACGCCGCTTGGGGCGGAGTGGTCACCCAGGTCGAAAATGTGAACCATCAAGGGTTGTCGGTCACTATCAAGGATGGCGACCAATATGAGACGGTCTACGGTCATCTTGGTAGTGCGAACGTCAAAGCGGGCGAAATGGTGAAACAAGGACAGATTATTGGGACGGTAGGAGGCAGTAGTATTTATAGCCATCAACCGGGATCCCATTTAGACTTTGATGTGTATCACGGATCAATGGCAACCAATCCGGAAGGATATCTCCATCCTTCATCCTGACCATCCCATGAAATGCCAGAGCAGGAATCTTTGCTCTGGCATTTATTTTTTTTGCGGCCATATACTCTACCAAGTTCGGGGGGAGAAAGGGGCCGGAAATGTGAAGGATCATATCTGGCAACGTGTTGTGGACATCGGAAACTACATTTTAAACAACGGGGCAACCGTGCGAGATACAGCCAGAGTATTTGGCGTCTCGAAAAGTACTGTCCACAAAGACGTCACCGAACGATTGCCAAAAGTTAACCAAAAATTGGCCAATGAAGTCAAAAAAGTCTTAGAATTCAACAAAGCCGAGCGTCATCTTCGCGGTGGGGAAGCTACTCGCCAAAAATTCCTCACGAATCGTCCGGGATAACATGATATCCAGGACTGAGAGCCGGGGGACCTATTGCGCCCCCGGCGAGAACTCGTGATTTCACCTCTATGGACTTAAAATCCCCATGCGTGTAACCCACGGTATTCTCCCCATGACGTGAGTGGGATAGGCTTTAGCGATAGCGCACATGCTACCTAAAGAGCAGACCTTTTGGTATTTTTCTAGTTGACACAAAGAAAGTCAGACTATATACTCGGAAAGACAATTAATCATTATGCTCTTATCGAGAGCGGCGGAGGGACAGGCCCGATGAAGCCCGGCAACCGGCAAATTATTGCCACGGTGCCAATCCCGACCCCTTTTTTGGGGACGGATGAGAGATGCAGCCGAACCTCTTCTCTCTGAAGGGGATTTTTTGTGTATAAGGGCATGAAGAAGGAGGCACGTAATTGGGGCGCAATTTTCTTTTTACGTCGGAATCGGTCACCGAAGGGCATCCCGATAAAATTGCTGATCAGATCTCCGATGCTATTTTAGATAACATTCTCGCGGAAGACCCAGTGGCGCGTGTTGCCGCGGAAACGGTCGTTACCACGGGAATGGCTCTCGTGGTTGGAGAGATTTCCACAACCACGTATGTCGATATTCCGCGGACGGTGCGAGAAACGATCCGCGCCATTGGTTATACGCGCGCCAAAATGGGTTTCGACGCGGATACGGTTTCGGTGTTGACCTCTATTGACGAACAATCTCCCGATATTGCCATGGGCGTCAACCAGGCTTTGGAAATCCGCGAAGGCTCAGATGATGCGCGTGCATTAATCGGCGCAGGGGATCAAGGCATGGTCTTTGGATTCGCGTGTAATGAAACCCCTGAGTTAATGCCACTACCGATTTCTCTTGCCCACCGTTTGTCATACCGTCTAGCGGAAGTGCGAAAATCTGAACGCGTGCCGTTTTTGTGGCCGGATGGCAAAACCCAGGTGACGGTACGCTACGAAAACGATAAACCTGTTGGCATTGATACCGTTTTGATTTCCACCCAGCATCAAAGTTCAGTGAGTTTACAAACGGTTACGGAAGCCGTTATCGAAGAAGTGGTCAAACCCGTGGTTGCTCCCGATTGGGACTTATCGCACACGCGGATTTTAATCAATCCCACCGGTCGCTTTGTGATTGGCGGACCGCATGGTGATTCCGGACTGACCGGCAGAAAAATTATTGTTGATACCTATGGAGGCTATGCCCGCCATGGGGGCGGGGCCTTTTCCGGCAAAGATCCGACTAAAGTGGACCGTTCTGCATCGTATGCGGCCCGTTGGGTGGCAAAAAATTTGGTAGCTGCCCAGTTAGCTGATAAAGCGGAAATTCAAATCGCTTATGCTATTGGAGTGGCTCAGCCCATTTCCGTGATGGTGGATACTTTTGGTACAGGACGTTTACCCGATGATGTCTTAGCGGATATTGTCCGTCAGGTCTTTGACTTGCGCCCCTTAGGAATTATTGAAGATTTGGATCTGCGGCGTCCTATCTATTTGCAAACGGCCGCATACGGCCACTTTGGTCGTACCGATGTCGCATTGCCATGGGAACAAGTTAACCGCGTTGATGCGTTGTTAGCCAAAGCCCAGGTCAATCCTAGACGGTAAGCATGGGCATGATTTCCACAGACTGCTCGTATAATGGGACAGAATGTGGAAAGGAGAATGTCCTGTGACCTGGTGGGGAGCTCTTGGTTTAGCACTATCGCTTTACGGTGCAGTGGTGGCATTAGAGTGGGTATATTCGCGAATTTTGCCATGGCCTGGACTTGTGCCGGCTGCGATCACGGTAGTGTTGTATGTGCGCGATCAAGAGAATATTTTGGAACGTGCGGTATCCGATTTGAGTGAAGTCTGGGAAGATGCTGCTTGGCAACGTTGGGACATGGAAATTCTTATTGTGGATGGGGGATCGAGCGATCAAACCTTGGCAATCGCCAAGCGGCTTGAACGCCGATTCCCTTTTATTATCGTAACACCTTCTCGTCTTGATAAAGGACAAGTATTAGATATGTGCCGCCATGATGTGATTATATGGATCGATTTAACTCACATGAACCCGTATGTGCCTCTTGCCACCTTAAAATCACTGTTACGGCATAGTGAGCCCGTGATGATTCGCTCAATAGGCTAATGATGCTTTTTCTTGGCTGCGATATTATCAGTGAATGGAGATGATTTGCAGGAATCTGGTGATATTTCACGAATATATAGCCAAATAATTTTGCCATAAACAGCACTGTTCGTTTGAAATAAGAAAGGAACTCTGCATGCTGCGACGGATATCCCTTATCCAAGTGTACTTATGGCTTTTAACGGTTTTGGGCCCGGTTTTAATCCTTGTTCATGGACTTAGATGGGCACCGCATATTTGGGGTGTCGTCATCGTGGGGGCCATCATGGTGGCGGCGTCCACGCTGTGGCCTATTAAACTGGGACAAGGCTCCATCACTTTGGTCAATGCCGGTTATTTCTCCGTATTTCTTATCGGTGGCACCATTCCGGCTGTTGTCGCAGGGTCAATAGGACAGATGCTCGGGTGGATCAAGGGATTTAAGGGGATTCGCTCGCTGGCTAGTTGGAGTATTTTTTCTGTTAGTGTTTTGGCGGGAGCTTCGGTCTTTCACCGCTTTTCTCCCTTGTGGGTACAAGCCACTATGTTTTCTCTTACCTTTTTGTTCATTAATAATATGCTTGTCCTGGTTTATTATTTAATTCAGGATAATAGTGCGAAGACATGGCAATTGTTTGGAGAAGGATTGTTGTTTGATTTGTTGAGCTGGGTGATATCGGCCCCGCTCATTTTAATTTTTGTGCTGCTGCAAAAAGCTTATCATACACCTGGTGCGATTTTGGCATTTTTCCCATTTTTATTGATTACGCTACTTTTAGGTCTCGGATACAATCTTTATAAGACCCATAAAAACACGCTCACTGCAGTGCGTGTTGCTCAAGAAATCGCCACGGCCGGCTCCCCGGAAGATGTCTACCGCAGCATGGAAAAAGGAATCCGTGAAACCTTCCCGAGTAGTGTGTTGGTCATGTACCAGAAAATTCCTCATCGACTGGCCGTGCGCAGGGTCCATGTGTATTATCCTTTCGATGAACCTCCGCCATACAAAGAAGAAGTTTTGGCGTCGGAGGGTATCACGGGGTGGACGATTGAATCCCGATCCAGTGAACTAATTGATGATGCAGAAACCGTGATGGGGCGATTTGTGAATCCCCGTATTCCTCGCGCCATGCGGTCGGTGTTATTGCTACCTATGGTCACGGATCGTCTCTTGATCGGATTGATGGTGGTGGCTCATCCCGAACCCCATCAATATGGTCCGCCTGACCTGCGCCTCGGCCAAATTTTGGCGACGCAAGCGGCTGTCAGTCTCCGCAAAATCGATCTGTTAGCCGAAACTCGCCATTTGTCAGCCAAGGACCCGTTATTGGCGGGCCTGTATAATTTTCGTTATTTTCAAGAGGTGCTAGACCGGGAAATGCGGTTAGCTGAAGAAGAAGGAACTGATTTTGCGGTGCTCTTTTTTGATGTGGATCACCTCAAGTTTGTCAATGATACCTACGGGCATCTTATGGGGGATCGGTTATTACAGCTAGTGGTGGATACGGTGCGTTTGGAAATTCGTGAACATGACATTTTAGCCCGTTATGGGGGTGATGAATTTATTCTCTTATTACGCCGGGCCAGTCAAAAAGCGGCGCAAACGGCCATGGAGCGCATTCAGCTTAAAGTCGCCCAGTGCCAACTTGACACCGTTCCCATAAGGCTGGGGATTTCTGTTGGCTATGCTCATTATCCCAGTGACGGACTGGGGGTAGAACAATTACTGTCTATTGCTGATTCGCGCATGTACCAAAATAAGGTACAAAGGCGGATTGAACGCGGGGCTATCAACGGCGCTGACGCAATTAACAGACCAAATATCCCCAGCGAAAAAGCTTGATAATACTTTTATCAACAGACTTATCCCCATAATCCACAAGGAATAATCCCCAGCCTTGGGGAAAACGGTGACGAATGGTGGAGGACGATATTGTTTGACTTTTTTGGTAGGGGATGCTATATTGAACGCGGTTGTCCTGGACTTTAGGACAGCTTTAAGAAAGGGGACATATTTTAGCATGACCGGACGTGTCAAATGGTTTAGTGCAGAAAAAGGGTACGGATTCTTAGAGCGTGAAGACGGCGGTGACGTGTTTGTGCATTACACGGCCATTAATGGCGAAGGTTTCCGTACGCTCAACGAAGGCGAGCGTGTCGAATTTGATGTAGTGGAGGGTGACCGCGGCCCGCAGGCTGCGAACGTCGTTCGCCTCTAAGAATCGACTCGACAAGAGAATGAGCTGGGTTATCCCAGCTTTTTCTTTGTAATAATCTCTTCCCCTCTTTGAAGGGGTCTTCTGTAACGGCTTCTGTATTGTCTTCCGGGATTATAATCATCGTTCTTTCCCTATTCTGCTTAACTTTGCGATGACCGCCCTTTTTTCACATGCGCTATAGCTGAGCTTTGTCGGTGTAAATTCTGGATAAATAGTGACTGGCATCATCTGCTTTTCTATCTAAATACAAGTCGTGAGAAAGTCTGTGACTTTGGTTAGATGCACAATTTACGGTATCCGCAATCTTCTGTGATCTTTTTTGCTGTTTTTTCCCACATGCTATAATACATATACCAGTCTAATCCAAGATTGGCACAAAGCCGTAAAGGGGCGTTACGCGATGGATGTTATCGTTCGCGGGAAAAACGTGGAGATTACGGATGCCTTAAAAGATTATGTAACGAAAAAAATGAACAAGATGGCCAAGTTCATCGACCATCAAGATGTGACAGCGCATGTGGTCTTGAGTGTTGAGAAGGGGCGGAAAATCGTTGAGGTAACCATTCCTCTCGAAGGCTTTTTATTGCGAGCTGAAGAATCCAATTCGGATATGTATGCGTCGATCGATTTGGTGGTTGATAAACTTGAGCGGCAATATCGCAAATATAAGACTCGGGAACGCCGGAAACTGATTCAAGAGGCGAATTTACAAAAAGCTTCAGAGCCTCTGGATTTGCCGAATGTGGTCAGGCGGAAGACGTTCCCTGTTAAACCGATGACATTGGATGAAGCGCTTTTACAAATGGATCTTTTAGGTCACGATTTCTTCGCTTTTACCAACGCCGAAACGGACAGTATCAATGTGCTATACCGTCGTCACGACGGAGATTATGGATTATTGGAACCTCTATAAGGATCGCAAACAATTCATGAGGGACTTGCCCAGCAAGTCCCTAAATTTTTTTGGAAATTCGAGACAAAATGAGCCTTAAAAAGAAGGAAATTGCCGCTTGGTGTCGTATTCTAAGGGTGTAGCCCAAGGAGGAGTTATGGCAGAACAATTTCAAACCTATGAACAAGTCATACTCCGGATTCCCTATATCAAGAGTGCGAGTGTCTATCAAGACACCGACCAAGTTACCCGGATCCAGATTTTAAGCGATGGCAGTAAGCCACCGCGCCAAATCATTCGAGAAGTCGTTTCACTATTACGTAGCTATGGGTTCGATAATGTTTCACAAGATGCGGTTACGGTTGTGCAAATACAATCTGAAGACGAATTACAACATGGGGGATCGCGTCTTCAAATCGCAGGCTTCTCAATCGGCCACAACACCCTAGGGATTGAAGCCCATTGCCGGTTAAGCCGAGGCGACCGCATATTCGAAGGGCGGGGACAAGGTGCGACAATTCCCATGGCAATCGCGATAGCCACAGTAGAAGCGGTAAATCAAGCCTTAGCACAATTGGAACAACTGATTTTTAACGGAATTGAAATGACGCGGGTAGGAGGAATTGATGTCGTGGTGGTAACCATAGCGGACCCGGGCGAAGAAATTTTAGCCGGCTGCGGAGTGCTCCGTGACACGATCGAAGATACCGTAATCCGGGCAACTCTTGATGCCGTCAATAGGCGAATACTCCTGTACTCGGGGCAAAAAGTTTAAAAAGTTTCGACCAACACAGACCAAGCGAACAGAGACACATGTTTACCTTGAGCGAGGGTACATGGAGGCAAATACGATAGGAGTAAATGCCAAAAATGAAGGGTCTGGTCCGTAACTTAGTATCCAACTTAGTGGATGTTATTGTAGTAGGTTCGGGATTTTACTTTAGTTAAGTGGTTGGTCGAATAATATTTCTTGTATAAGAAAAGAGGGTGGAACCAGATGTCTTACCCAGTAAAACTGCGTTATTTTATCTTTTTGACCGTTCTGTTTGCGATCTTACTATTCATGGATAACCTGTCGTTTCTGACGACGATGAAATCTGTTGATTTGTTATTTCTTCTAGCAATTATGGTTTCTTCACTAGTTGATATTTCTTTGCTTAAAGATAATGGAGGTATATCATTACAATTACCTATTATATTATCGACCGCCATTATACTAGGACCAGCTGCAGCCCTGTGGTTAGGCGGCCTTGGAAGCATAGTTGGTAGCGAATATCGTGGTAAGGTTAAATGGCCGTCTTTTATTTTTAATCGAGCTCAATTTGGAATCTCGGGCTGGGCTGCCGGGGAGTTATTTCGAGAATTGTCGGGTTCGTGGCACCAATTAGGCTTTACTCAAGTTAGCCTTCCGTTAATAATCGCAGCATTAACGGCGTTCCTCTTAAATTGGGGTTTGGTGGCAATTGCGATCGCTCTTCGAACGCATCGCGACATTGTTGAAACGATTCGTGTCCATTTTAAATGGGTGTTGCCAACCTTCTTCATGATGCTTCCAATTGGTTATTCCATGGCGGCTGTTTACAAAGATTTGGGACCATACGGTGAGTTAATATTTATTGTCCCTCTTGCTTCTATCAGGTATATTTTAGCTTTATTACGAGGAGCTCATGTTACCTATCATCGCAGTATTGATATCTTATTAACCGCAATTAATTTTCGAGATGCATACACATATGGTCATTCAATTCGGGTCGGGCATTATGCGGCCAAATTAGCGGAACAGTTTGGGATGCCTCAAGACCGAATCGAATTGGTACGAGAAGCAGGTTTGTTACATGATGTTGGTAAGCTAAAAACTCCAGTAGTATCTTGCGCAAAGCGGGTCGATTAAACCGAGAAGAAGTTTTAATGATGAAAGATCATCCGGTTATCGGAAGTGAATTGTTAGAACAAGTTCAACTGGCTGGGTGTTCACGGCATTTTGTTCGCCAGCACCATGAAAGATGGGATGGGCGGGGTTATCCCGATAATTTGGAAGGATCAGAAATTGCCCTCGAAACCCGAATTATTTCCGTTGTGGATGCATATGATGCAATGACGACGGACAGGCCTTATCGGCGGGCCATGCCCCATGCTATGGCTATGGCAGAAATTCAAAACGGTGCGGGTACCCAGTTCGATCCCGAAGTTGTTGCGAAATTTGTAGAAATGTGTGGAGACAGGAATTTAGCGGTCGAAGAAGCCATTGCACAAGGATGGAATCATGTAGGAATAGAACGTCACGGAGATACGGGAAATGGTCATTCGAGTTGAAGGCCATTTCCCTTCATGATAAAATTCATAATTAGGTATCGACGTGGGAACCTTTACCGGTTCCTTTTCCGTTGAATGGAGGCAATTATTCGATGTTAAAGATGTTGTCCAACCTCGTCAACCGATTCAGTGAACGGGAAGTTCGACGGTATCGAGGCGTGGTCGCAAAAATTAATGCATTGGAGCCGCAAGTCCAAGCGTTATCCGATGAACAGTTGCGTCAGAAGACGCAAGAATTTAAAGACCGAGTGGCCAACGGAGAAAGTTTAGATCAATTGCTTCCCGAAGCCTTTGCGGTGGTTCGAGAAGGCTCTCGACGTGTTCTGAATATGCGGCATTTCGATGTCCAGCTGATTGGAGGCATGGTGCTCCATGACGGACGAATTGCGGAAATGCGTACCGGTGAAGGTAAGACGTTGGTCGCAACACTGGCAGCGTATCTGAATGCTCTGGCAGGAAAAGGGGTCCACGTGGTCACTGTGAATGATTATCTGGCTCGACGTGATGCACAGTGGATGGGCCAACTGTATGAATTTCTGGGATTGAGTGTTGGACTTATCCAACATGACATGGAGTCAGATGAAAGGCGTCAAGCCTATGCAGCCGATATTACCTATGGGACCAACAACGAATTCGGATTTGATTATTTACGTGACAACATGGTAATGACCACCGAAGAGATGGTTCAACGAGAACTGCATTATGCCATCGTTGACGAAGTCGACAGTATATTGATTGATGAGGCCAGAACCCCTCTGATTATTTCTGGGCAAGCGGACAAGTCACCGGATTTGTATTACCAATTTGCGCGGATTGCGGCCAATCTGCGAGAAGATATCGATTACACCATCGATGAGAAATTAAAGACCGTGGCCCCGACAGAAGCTGGGGTTGCCAAGGTTGAAAGGATGCTTGGCGTAAGCAATCTGTATGACGACGTCAACATTGACTTGTCCCATTATTTGAACCAAGCCTTGCGCGCCAAGGCTCTTATGAAGCGTGACCGCGATTACGTGGTCAAAGATGGGGAAGTTATTATCGTCGATGAATTTACTGGACGTCTTATGTTTGGCCGTCGGTATTCTGATGGCCTTCACCAGGCGATAGAGGCTAAAGAAGGCGTTAAGATCCAAGATGAAACCCAAACGTTAGCGACGATTACCTTTCAAAATTATTTCCGCATGTATCACAAATTATCGGGAATGACAGGGACAGCAATTACCGAAGAAGAGGAATTTCGGAAGATTTATGGTCTCGATGTTATTGTGGTGCCGACCCACAAACCCATGATTCGTAAGGATTATCCCGACGTTGTTTACAAAACAGAAGCGGCCAAGTTTCGCGCCGTGGTCCGTGAAATCGAGGAACTCTATAAACAACGCCGTCCCGTCTTGGTTGGTACGGTGTCGATCGAAAAGTCAGAACGCCTGAGTGCCATGCTGAAAGAAAAAGGGATTCCGCATACCGTACTTAATGCGAAGTATCACGAGCAAGAAGCAGAAATTATTGCTAAAGCCGGGCAAGCTGGTGCGGTGACCATTGCGACCAACATGGCGGGTCGAGGAACCGACATTGTGCTTGGCGAAGGTGTTGCAGAAATGGGCGGGCTTCATATTATCGGGACGGAGCGCCATGAAAGCCGCCGGATCGACAATCAGCTCCGAGGACGTGCGGGTCGGCAAGGAGATCCGGGATCTTCACGATTCTACCTGTCACTGGAAGATGATTTTTTGCGTTTGTTTGCGGCTCAAACCCTGTCGAATCTTATGGATCGCCTAGGAGTCGAAGAAGATGAGCCCATTGAAAGTCCGATGCTGTCTCGGGCTATTGAATCAGCGCAAAAGAAAGTCGAAGCCCGGAACTTCGATGCCCGGAAACAGGTGTTGCAATATGATGACGTGATGAACTTGCAGCGGGAAGTGATTTACAAACAGCGCCGTGACATTCTGACCAAGGAAAATTTGAAAGAAGACATTTTGCACATGTTGTCCGATCTGATTGATGATGCCCTGGCGGTGCATTGTCCGGCCAATTTGCATCCGGAAGAATGGGAAATGCAGCCTTTAGTGGATAGCTTGGAGGAAATCTTCTTGCCGCAAGGAACACTGAAGGCCGAAGATTTGGAAGGCATGGGCCGAGACGAGTTACACGATACCATTTTGGAAGCTGGAACTCGTGTGTATGAGCAGAAAGAAGAAGAATTCGGATCCGAAGCCATGCGAGAATTAGAACGGATGGTCTTGTTACGGGTGGTCGATTCGAAGTGGATGGAACATCTTGACGCGATGGATAATTTGCGTGAAGGTGTGGGACTTCGTGCCTACGGTCAACAAGACCCATTGGTTGAGTACAAAAAAGAAGCCTACGACATGTATCAAAACATGTTGGGAGCAATCCGGGAAGAAGTCGTTCGGATGATGTTCCATCTGCAGCTGGCTCCCCAACAACCCATGCCGGTGATGGAGCCGGTGGCGACCATTGCCGAGGAAAATCCGCCAGTCCATCGACCTTTTCAAGTGATTCAAGGCGGACAGGGACATCAAACCAAGAAAGATGATCATCAATTGGGGCGCAATGACCCCTGTTGGTGCGGAAGCGGAAAGAAATACAAGCGCTGCCATGGTGCCAATCAAGAATCACAATAACTGGAGGATGATGAGTGCGTGTTACAAGACGATATGGAGGCCTTACGCAGCGATATTCACCAAACTATGGATCGAATAAGGGGGTCTCTTTGACCTCGGCGAACGCCAAGCGGAAAGTGAACGCTTAGAAAATATTATGGCCTCTCCAGACTTTTGGAGTGATGCCGAGCGAGCAGAAAATATCTCAAAACAATTAAGGCGAGTGAAGGGACCCTTAGAGCAATATCACAGCTTATCTCGACGTGTTGACGATTGGGATGAGCTGGTTGATTTGGCCCTAGAAGAAAACGACTGGGAGATTCTTAAAGCGCAACAACGCGAAGCTGAGGATTTGTTGCGTGCCTTGCGGGAATTTGAACTGACACTCATCCTGCGTGGACCTTATGATCATGAAGATGCTATTGTCTCTTTACATGCGGGAGCCGGAGGGACCGAAGCGCAGGACTGGGTGTCTATGCTTCTTAGGATGTATTTGCGATGGGCAGAGCGTCACGGATTTAAAGCAGAAATCATCGATGCCTTAGAAGGAGAAGAAGCGGGATATAAAAGCGTGACCGTTGAAATTCATGGAGAAAACGCTTTTGGATTTCTACGTCCCGAACGAGGCGTACATCGACTCATTCGGATTTCGCCCTTTGACGCATCGGGACGGCGTCATACCTCATTTGCTTCGGTGGAAGTGATGCCGGATTTACAAAATGATGAGACGATCGAAATTCGTCCAGAAGACTTGAAAATTGATACCTTTCGGGCATCGGGCGCTGGCGGCCAGCATATTAATAAGACGGAATCGGCCGTTCGCATTACTCACTTACCCACGGGTATTGTCGTCGGTTGCCAATCCGAACGGTCCCAACATTCTAACCGGGAAACGGCCATGCGAATGCTACGAGGAAAATTGGCGGAATTACAACAACAACAATGGGAAAAACACATGGCAGAATTGCGCGGCGAGCAGGCTGATATTGGCTGGGGCTCGCAAATTCGAACGTATGTGTTTCAACCCTACAGCGTTGTCCGTGATCACCGCACTCGCTATGAGGTACCTAACGCCCAAAATGTGATGAACGGCGAACTTGACGGTTTCATTGAAGCTTTTCTACAGCAGGAAGCGCGAGGCGCCTTACAGCCTGAGGAAAATGGTTCATGAGTCGTTTTATTGTGGTTTTAGCGGGAGCCGTTGTGCTGCTTGGGGCTTTGCAGTGGACGATTCCCAAGTGGGCAGCGGCTCAAGTAGCGGATCGGGTCGCATCCCAAGATGGTGGCATTAAACCGCAAGTTGATATTGCCGCATTGCCCTTTTGGATTATGGCCCAAGGACAGTTTCAAGATATGTATATTAACGTGCATAATGTGCATGTTGATGGTCTGACATTGTCTCAAGCGGTGATTAATTGGCAAAACGGCAAGGTTTCTTTGCCCGCCTTATCTCATAACCGCTTAGTCATCGAAAAAGCCGGGCACGTCAATGTGCGTATTGTTTTTGACGGTCCGGCACTCAGTGCGTTTTTAGCGGGACAAAGTCCCATTCAAAATCCCCAAGTCACCATTACCAATAATTTAATGACCATTGAGGGACGATTGTTATTAGGACAATTAAGCGTTCCCTTAAATGCCCAGGGTACCTTATCGGTTTCCCCGGACAAAAAGGCGATTATCTTTCACCCGACGCGAGTCGACGGGATTCAGTTGCCGGTTTTAACTGATTTACAAATTTTCCAAATAGACTCATTAAATTTACCGGTGGCCATGGTAATTCAGTCCGTGGCATTACGGAATAATGAATTGATCGTAGAGGCCAGTACACCATGACAAAAGTTCAACGGATTTTGTGGGATTATGGAATGATGACCCTAGGCACGGCCATTACGGCCGTCGGAATCAATGGATTTTATGTACCCGCTAGAATTTCAGATGGCGGTATTTCCGGTGTGGGTATCATCTTGTTATATTTGCTGCACGTTCCTTTGTGGGTGAGTTTAACGGTTTTAAACGTGCCGTTATTATGGCTGAGTAAAAAGCTATGGGGTAACCGCGTTGGAACCCGCACGGTTTACGGAACTTTGATGTTATCGGTGATGGTCGGGATTATTCGTATTGGCGCGGTGACCCATAATGTGCTTTTGGCGACGGTATATGGCGGATTGTTGTCGGGGATAGGACTGGGTATGGTTTTTCGCGCACGCGGAACGACCGGTGGCAGTGATGTCATCGCCCGCCTACTCACCCGCTTTTTGCCAATTACCATGGGCCAGGGCATGATGATTGTGGATTTTTTTGTGATTGCCGCATTCGGTGTTGTCTTTAATCCGACCCTGGCCATGTATTCCTTAATTGCCCTATTCATTTCCTCGCGGGCGATCGATGTCGTCCAAGAAGGGGTTAGTTATGCCCGCGCTTTTACTATTGTGAGCCAAAAACCGGACATCATTGCCGCAAAAGTCTTGGAAGTGATGGACCGGGGGGTAACCCGTATTGGCGCTTATGGCGAATATACCAAGGAACCCCGAGAAATTCTTTATGTGGTCATTACCCGTTCAGAGGTCAGTACGTTAAAAGAACTTATCTATAGTGTCGATCCGAGCGCGTTTGTGGTAGTGGCGACGGTGCATGAAGTAGTGGGTGAAGGATTTCGCAAGCCGCCTTTAGAAGTCTAGAAATCTTGCGCAGTTTAATCCACGACTGTAGTCGCGAGTGTTTAGGTGGCCTGATTCTGGTCTCCTTCTAATTGATCTAAAAGCGCGGCCGCTTCTTCGACCGTAATAATGCCTTGTTGTAACTTTTCCAATATCACGGCGCGGGGATCTCTTGGGTCAGCGGCTGGATTAGTAGGCTCATCAGCCGTCTCAACCGGCGCCGGATATTGAGAGAGGCTAATGTCTCCTTTGCGCGTATGAAGGGTAATCACCCCGCCACTACCCGTCCCAATGCGACCGACCAGACGATGTCCCCGGGCGGGACCAGGATTATTGACTTCAACCAGATCAAGATGGGAAATGATGCGGCCCAAGTCGGTACTGGCTTCGATTCGGCAAGCTAAATCGGTAGGAATTTCGACATTAATATCACCACGGCTTTCCACTTTTGCCGTTAATGACGTGGTCCTGGCATGAACATCAATCTTGCCAATGCCCGTGACAAGCTCCGCTTGCCGGTAAGTGCCATCTTTGAGTGTAATGGATCCAAGTCCCGCGTGGCATTTGCATTCCACATCATGACTAGCTAGCATCAGAATTTTCCCTAATCCTGCATTGACTTCGACCTGTCCTTGCAAGGCTTCGATATTGACGTCTCCTTTACCCGCATTAATGTCAAATGTCCCCTGGCATTGTTCCAATAAAACAGGTCCTAACCCAGCATTCACATCGGCGGTAACCTGCTCCAACTGGTGGAGACGAATGGCGCCCAGTCCCGCATTCAGATCAAAATAACCTCGACCATGTCTTAACGTGAGATCGCCATGGCCAAGATTGATATCCCAGTGGCCTTCGATGTGATCGGCATGAAAGTTTCCATTTCCCACATTGATTTCGGCATTTTGAATGATTAAACTGTACAGTTCGGTATTGCCTAACCCACAGTTGATAGCAACATCTTGCACACTGGCGGGCAAGGCAATTTCTAAATCTAAGGATTGTCGAAACGTGGATTCAAGGCGTAGCGTGTTATCATATTGTGTCTCGGTAAGAATGACACTGCTTTGAATCAGGGGCTCTTGAAGCTTGGGGTCCGTCCGGATCTTAATGTGTCCCCGTTTGATGGACACCTCAAGGCGCTCGATCATGGTTCATCCTCCGTTTCTGTATCTGAGGACCTAAAAGTCGGTTCGCTGATGACATGTCGTGTCATGTCATCGAGCAGTTTCAGGCCATCTTGAATGGACAATTCCTTTTGGGCAATACGTTGCAAAATTTCGTTTCGGGAGATTTTGGGTGAGGGTGAGGAGGTCTCTTCCCCGGGCTGTCCTTGAAAAGCTTCAACCAGCTGGTCAAGTTTGTTACGAACCGTGGGATAGGAGATGCCGAGGATGCGTTCAATTTCTTTCAAGTTGCCGCGACTTAATACAAACACCTTTAAAAAGGCCAGTTGGTCCTCCGATAAGGATAATGCAGGAGAATTGTGAAATCGTCCTTGGATGACTATATCGCAGTGGGGACAATGTAATGCCGTAATCTCTAAAGGATGGCGGCAACTGGGACAGGTTGTTAGCAAATTCGGCATAAGTTTCAACCTCCTGCATTAATTATAGAAAACAATATTAATATTATCAATATTAAACTTAAAAATAACAATCTATTGATTAATAAAATGAGGATTGTGACAAGAAGAATAATAATGATGGCGGAAGCGCCAATATCCTTCCGCAGCCAACAGGGCTAAGATTCCCGTCGTGATGAGCCACCACTTGGGACCTTGACTCAAAAGAATGCCGCCAAATAGGGGGCCTAGGGCTGCGCCTACACGGTTAGCCACACTGAAAAAGCCCATATAACGGCCTCGAACGATTTCTGGTGCGCGTTCGGCAACCCAAGCCGAAGCAGCCGGGTTGATAAAGTTCTCGCCTAAGGTAATGACAAACACGGCCAAAGCGAAAACGGCGAAAGACTGTCCAGAAAGCATCAGCCAAAATCCTGCAGCATAAAAGAAGACTCCCACCGCCATCAATGTTAAATGCGATACGCGGCGGGTTAGTCGGGTGATGGGAATTTGCAGAAGGACAACAAAAATCGCATTTTCCGCTGCCAAATATCCAAAAATACTGGGAGGATATCCCAAATTGATGTGCAAGTAGGCTGGGACGACCATGAACAGTTGGGAGTAAACCAAACCGGTCAATGCCCACAGGCCGGCAAAGCGTACAAAGGCTTGATCGCGCAATACATCTTTCATATGGCCGTGTTGGGTTGATGGGCTATGCTTAAATGGACGGGATTCAGGAACGGCAAAGAAAATGACCAGGGAGAATAAGAGCATGGACAAGGCATCCAGAGCAAAAATCCAAAAGAACGAATGGTCGGCCAGAAGACCTCCTAGCATGGGACCTATGATAATGCCCGCATTGCTAGCCATACGCATCAGGCTATAGGCATAATTAAGACGGTCACGAGAAATGATATCGCCGACCATGGCCATGGATGCTGGTTGAAATAGAGGCATGAAAAAACCCATCAATGTTAATAGAGCGATTAATAGCCAGGAATTATGGACGAGACCGATACCAAAGGTTACGAGGGCGCCTAATAGCAATGATCCCAGCATGACCAGGCGGCGTCCAAACCGGTCGCTCCATACTCCGCCCACCAACACCGAAATGACCTGTGAGGTCCCATAAAATGCCATGACGACACCGACAACGCTTAATGAGGCGTGAAGGCGAGAGGCCAAGTAGATCGTCATAAAGGGAAAAACTAATGAGTTGCCTACTAAATTGAAAAACCGGCCGATAAGCAAAATATAATATACGCGAGGTATATCGGGATCTGATCCCCAACTCGTTGCCCGAAGCATGGATCTCCATCCTTTTGTTTATCTTGTTTATCGTCCTAAGCAAAACACGTGATGATTTTCGGTTCGAAAACTTGATAATAGTTCCGATGATAGTCGACAACAAATTGTACCATATTCAATATGCACTGCTTGGAAGAAAGTCATGCAATTTGCGCAAGCAGTTTTTCTCATGGCCGGAGGTTCTTGAGATACAATAGATATAATGGAAAAATGAAAAAGGGATAATCACAATGATGACCGCGTCAATCAAGTCCGATCCAAAAATATGAGGACGGTGTGGGGGAGGGGATAGACTGTGGTAGCCAAAGAATTAATGACCAGTCACGTGATTAAAATTGATGCCAATGCCACAATAGGGCAAGCGGTAGAGCTTCTTCGCGAACATACGATAAGTGGTTTGCCGGTTACCGATCCCCAGGGACGACTTATTGGTGTGATTACCGGAGGTGACGTTCTTCGGGCCATTCAGCAAAAGGCGCAGAAAATCTATCATTCACTATTTGGACCCACTCAGGTGGTGATTGATGAAAATGTCTGGAAAGAAGATAGTAACCGGCTTCTTAATTTGCCTGTGGAAAAAATGATGAGTCGTTCTCCTTTCACCGTGCAACCCCAGACGCCCGTGGGAGAAATTGCGGATTTAATGATCCGGCAAAATATCCGTCGGGTGTTTGTCTTAGAGCATGATAAGTTAGTCGGCATTATTACCCGCAATGACATCGTTCGGTGGCTAGTGCGCCATGTCGGCTAGCGCAAGACACTGGCCAAGTGGCTGCCGATCCGCTTGGTATTGGCGAGCAATTGGCGGTACGGAGCGCCTTCGGATAAAATGGCCGCAACGTAGTTGATGTGCGGAGAATATACAATACCGACATCATGACTGGCTTCAGACAAGGAGCCTGTCTTATGTGCAATAATCACCGCTGCTTTACCAACAAAAACGTCATCGGCTGGTTCCTTGGTGATGCTTACCGGTCCTTGACAACGGGTCAACAAATTGACCATTTGTTCTGATACCGCGAGAGAAATGGCGGTGCCCGTAGCCAGTTTTTCCATAAGTAATGCCATATCAAAGGCACAGGTATGATTGATTTGATCATATTCCGCGGGTACCCGCTGTAATTTCCGGATGAGTTCGGTATTTTGTGCGCCAAGACGGCGGATTGTGGAGTTGACCCATTCCACTCCTAAATAGTCAATGAGTAAATTGGTTGCGGTATTGTCCGACACCGTAATCATAAGCGTTGCCAAATCTCTGAGGGAATATTCCGTGCCCGGGGTTAAATCCTTAAGCACACCCGAACCACCGACTTGGTCTTCTTTTCTCATGAGGAGCAAATGATCGAGGGATAAATGGTCTTCTTCTACCCGGCGGTACAACTCAATTAAAATCGGTACTTTAATGACGCTAGCCGATGGAAAAATGTCGTGCTCATGATAGGCAAATATTTTATGGGTCTCGAGATTTTTGGCAAAGACTGCATAACGACCGGGTAAGGTCTGGATGACATTTTGAAGTTCCACAATTTTTCCTCCCCCTAAGATGACCCTCTGCATTTCATTACCATCTCATGATACCATGGAACACATAATGAATACCGTGTAAGCCAAGCCGGACACCGAGTTAAAGGAGTTCTCTTGTATATTGACAGCGAGAGAGGGGAAGACCTTTAGCAAGAATCAGAGAAATCCAGGCACAGACAACAATGAGGCATGCTAAAACTTGGATGGAGATCCCAAAATCGACGAGAAAAGGATCGATTGCGCTATGAGTGTTGTGGTGTTAGGCAGTATCAATCTCGATTTGATCGCCCAAATTGATAAGATCCCAGTAGCCGGAGAAACGCGTATCGCACAAGGATTGCTGACATCCCCGGGCGGTAAAGGAGCAAACCAAGCGCTGGCAGCCAGGCGTATGGGAGCGGAGGTCATATTGATCGGGATGGTCGGGGATGATGCCTTTGCTATGCAGGCCTTGCGAATATTACGGCAAGACGGCGTTGATTTGAGTCATATTGGTGTGAGCCGCCAACATCCCACGGGTCTCGCTTTCATCACGGTGGAAGTTGGTGGACAAAATGCGATTACTGTTATCCCTGGGGCGAACTATGAATTAGGAGCGGAAGCGTTAGGCCGACTCGAACGGATCCTGACGCCCCAGGACTTGTTAGTGATGCAAGCCGAGATCCCTTTCGAAGTGATTGAGCGGGCCCTGATTATTGCCCGCCGAATAGGGAGTCAAGTTTTGTGGGATCCGGCGCCGGCATCTCCGCAATTTCCGCATTCTCTCTTTCACGTAGATGTGATTACTCCCAATCAAACCGAGGCATCATTATTACTCGGAACTGCGGTCACGGACGTGCGTTCTGCCAAAGCGGCAGCCAGACAACTTCGGACGTTGGGGGCTGAGATTGCAATTGTAAAATTGGGAGCCCAAGGTTTAGTCTGGGCCACAGCCCATGGGGTTTTTTATGAACCCGGAGTTGCCGTGCAAGCCGTTGATGCAGTGGGAGCAGGAGATGTCTTTTTAGGGGCCTTAGCAGCACGGTTAGATGCGAAAGATCCGTGGCCTCAAGCGATTAAAATTGCCAATCATGCTGCCGCCTTATCGACGACGCAAAAAGGGGCCCAACCTTCTTTTCCCTGGTGGAATGATGTTCGCAAAATGATAAAATAAAAAAGGGAAAAAAATTATTTCAATCCCGTAACCTTGTCCTCTTTTTTGACGTTATCTTATTTAAAGACGCCATTGAGGAGGGAGAATATGAAATCACCGCACGATCAAAAGCGCGCTGATTATTATTTATATACTTGGCAAATCCGTGAAGTTCAAAAGTTATCTCGTGAACTTCGTCGTCCTCCATCGGAAATTATGCGTTCATTACTAACTGAGGCCCTCTCGAAAAAGACGTCTACGGAATCTTAAATTCCTTAGTGAATTCTGTAAATAGTCCCGTTAGGGACTATTTTTTATGTTCCAGGCTATGCTCGGTGTACAATAACCGTGAATCTGATTGTCAAAGGAGCCGAGATAAAGAATGGAGCCGTATCGTTTAAGCCACGATTCTCTTGGTGAAGTGAAAGTCCCGCAAGACGCTTATTGGGGACCCCAAACCCAAAGGGCGATTGAAAATTTTCCTATTAGTGGATTGCGGTTACCCAGGCGGTTTATTCGCGCGCAGGGCATTATTAAGTGGGCCGCAGCCAAGGCCAATGCTGATGTTGGCGCGTTACCTGAACGTATTGCCCAAGCCATCATGAAAGCGGCCGATGAAGTTATTAGTGGAATGTGGGATCAACAATTTGTGGTGGATGTATATCAAGCGGGTGCTGGGACATCGCAAAACATGAATGCGAATGAGGTGATTGCCCACCGGGCGCAGCAATTATTGGGAGGCCAAATTGGCGATGTGCACTTGGTTCATCCCAATGATCACGTCAATATGGCGCAATCGACAAATGACACGATTCATGTTGCCATACATATTGCTGGAGCGGAGGCAATTGTTCATGATCTGGTTCCAGCCATTCGCCGGGCTGAAGACACGCTGCGCACCAAACAACACTTGTGGATGAATGTTGTCAAATCCGGAAGGACCCATTTACAAGATGCGGTTCCTATGCGCTTAGGTCAAGAAATTGGCGGGTATGTGGGAGCGCTGTCCTACTGGCGGAATGCCCTTGAAACGGGCGTGGAAAAACTCTATGGCATAGGTCTTGGGGGCAATGCGGTTGGCACAGGCATTAATGCCCATCCCGAATATAAGAACCGGGCCACCCAGTATGTGGCAGAAAAAACGGGATTACCGTTTCATCAACCGGAAAATATGTTTACGTTTATTCAAAATCTTGATGCCGTCTTGGAAGTCTCGGGATTGGTTCGAGGCTTAGCGACGGCAGTTGGGAAAATAGCAAATGACTTAAGACTGTTGAGTTCGGGTCCGCGCACCGGGCTCGCCGAATTAAAGTTACCTGCCGTCCAACCCGGGTCTTCGATTATGCCGGGGAAGGTTAATCCGGTGATGGCGGAAATGATGAACATGATCTGCTATCAGGTCATGGGTAATGATACCACTGTGCAGCAAGCTGTCGCAGGCGCCCAACTAGAATTAAACGTGATGATGCCTGTCATCGCTTATAATTTTCTGCAAGCGATCCATATTTTAAGCAACGGGCTTGATGCCTTTACAAATAAGGCGCTAAAGGGCCTTGAAGCCGATGTGGATAGAATAACCGGATATGTCGAAATGAATACGGCGTTAGCAACGGCATTAAATCCCTATATTGGGTATGACCAAGCGGCTGAAGTCGCCAAAACAGCATTCCGTGAAGGAAAGACGGTACGGCAAGTCGTCAGGGAAAAGAATCTCCTGTCGGAAGAGCAGCTAAACGAAGCCTTGGATTTGGAACGGATAACCCATCCTCAAGAATCATAAAATCGGTGAAGATTATTTCCCTAAATCGCTATGAATCCTATTGATTTTTATAGACGGCGGTGATAATATAATCAACGCCGTTCGACAAGAACGACAGGCAAGATAAAAAACATTGACTCCTTCAGTTGTTAATGTTATAATATTATCTTGTGTTCCGGTCCTTGAAAACTATATCGTCATGGTGAAGATGAGATTAAACAGCATCAATGATGTCAGCAGATGAAT
>NZ_LGRO01000003.1 GCF_001280565.1 Sulfobacillus thermosulfidooxidans
AACGATGAACACGTTATGCTTATCCATCTACCGTCTTCTGCTATGGAAGACAAAAATGGGTCGGCGGCTTCCCGCCTATCCGATTAAAGTCTCTCTCACCTGGCATAGTCATACCTGATCCTATATGCCAGGTGACCCAATATTAATGGGTATTACCGATCGTAGCTCGTTAACTGGAGGTTGTCCCACACGTCGTGGAAATTCGCTCGCGCATCCTTTCGTGAGATTTCACCCATTTCCTCGGTTTTTCGGTCGGATTTTTGAGAAACGTGGGCTTTTAAGGCCTGCTGCAACACGGACATCTGCTACCCAACGTAAGATGTGTTGTCCATTGGTCCCATGCTTGACGTTCTGCGCATGGGTGCGGCATGGACTGTTAAACGATGCAGTACCGGGCAGCCCGACCCAATGCGCGACTCTACATAAGGCCAATGAGATGACAAAATGAGAATATTGGTAAATCCTTCTGCGCAATCTGCATTCACTACAAAAATTCATCTTGCAAAACTTTTCCATTTGCAAAATTTTTCCACGATCAGGATCAATTGGGATTGGGTATAGAGTGTCGTTGATCTCTTGTCTTCATTCCAACCACCCCAGAGTCGTTACAAAGTCAAAAAGATAGAGAATGGGTTTCTTTCAACGTCTGTGGCTAAATGTCCCACTCTTCCACCCATTCTTGACCCAGGGCATCGGCTACTGCGGCTAAGAGGGTGGGAGGAAATTCATCGGATTTGATAGCCTGTTCAATCGTGCGATAAATCCAGTAGCGTTGCAGTTCTTCATGATAAAAGAGCAGCCGATGCTTTGCGGTTTCGTAGACGACAAGGGGTCCATCGTCCACCAGTTCGCGCCCCGTAAAAGCCACTTTGCGGTCATAGGGCATGCCATTGCGATTGATTTCGGTGATTTCGAGTTCGATCCGCTGATAAGGACTCGTCCCGGCCGCCTGTTCTTTAGCGAGGATAAAACGCCGTAGTGCCTCCGTGACCAGTGCGGACATACTTTCCTGATCGGAGAGGGCTTCTGCTTTTTCCCAAATCACCTGATCTTCCTCGCGAACATACAAAGTCCGTCTCGGCATATTAAAACCTCCTTAGTATATACATATATAAATATACTACTATATGCATATTAACTACATCAAGAGGGGATGATACTCTTTTTTTTCTAAGTTCCGATAAGGAAATAGGATCGGAAGTTAGTCCATTGGAAACGGAGGCACCCCTGATGACCACTGCTATAACCCGGCCTACGCCTGTGACGCCGGAGACCCTCGACGCTCACGTGCGGACATACATTGCCCAGGCTAAGGCCCCCCACACCGTGAAAGCCTATCGGGCGGATTGGCAGGATTTCGTCGCCTGGTGTACCACGTATGGCGTCGAATCTTTGCCTGCCAGCGCGGAGACCCTGGCGCGCTATTTGACCGCGCACGCTGCCATGTTGAAGGTGAGCACCCTGCAACGCCGCTTCAGTGCGATCAACCAAGCCCATACCGCGAAGGGCTACCCGCGCTTCTCGGTCTTAAGAACATGGGGCGGGGTTCGCCGGGTTCACGGGGTCGCGTTCACCCCAAGCGCACTCGCTAACTTGGCCAGTTGCGAAAAATAGGGAAGGAATCGTCCAGACTCTATTACACCAATTTGACTGGGATGGAAGCCTGCGCGCCGCGCGAGTTCTGCCTTGGATCAGCCTTTCTCGAGGCGCAGATTGGTAATAAACTTCATAAAATCCCATCCTTTCTCGCAAAACAAAAAACGCCCGCGCCTTTAATGCGCAGGTCAGCTCTTGCGACTGCGATCGCCGATCAACAGCAATCACCACTTATCAAGATATACACATAAATTCCCCCACAACATTTTAACTCAGGAAAATTTCCATTGTCAAGTGATCCACGCATTGGGCTCGCAGAAATCGGAGTAATCCGCGAAGAACCAGAGGCCCGGTTTCCCTAAGCCCTGGGCATAGGCGTTATATTGTCGGAGGGATGCTCCTAAGTCCGAAACCCCTTCGCGCTGGGAATCATAGAGGGGCGCATTGAATCCAAAGTTGTCCCTCCAATGCCGGTCATCCGCTCCCCAGAGGGCGGTGTAAAATGCACGTTTTTTCCGATGCCATTGCGCAGATTGGTATGGAATCCGATGGCGGATCGCCTCCCATGTTTCTAAAAATACTGTGCGTTGGGGCTCGTGCCAATCCGCCAGACGTTGGGCATCGGGGCCTTTTTTCTTATCCCCATTCCAATCAATTAAAAATCGTCGGCGGTTCCATTCTAGGAAGTTAAAAGCATGTTGGTCAAAAACGGCCTGAGCGGTACGGTGTGCTGCCTGTAAGAATTGTGTTTGGCGCTCACGCACCTGCTTGCCGACCCATGTATGATTAAGTTCCTCAGCAGACAAAACCGATGACAAGAAAACAAAAGGCGCTGCGGTGTTCGGGTTAACGAGACGCAGCGCTTGTGGGGTAAATGGCCCCTCGAACGGTTGGTTCTGGGTTTTGGATGGCCATATCGAATCGTCCAGGTAGTGTCCGCGGGCGTGTGCGTCGTACCGCAGGAATTCAATTAAACTTGCCAGCAAGAAGCCATTCAGTGTGAGCCCAAGCCAGTCTTCCAGACGGTGCATTTCTTGAGTGGTAACTTCGTTGGTCACGGTGACTTCTCCTTCCTTACCCGGCGCGTTTGGACGCTTTTGGGGGTAAAATCGCTTCGTGTTGACCCGGTTGCCGAACGTGGAGGCCCTCATCGGCAAAGTAATACTCGACGAGGCCTTCATATTTCGCGTTCTCGAGAATGCCTTTAATCGTCGTAAAAATCCACGGCTTTCCGCTGCGGGTGGGCACGCCGTCGGCATTGAGGCGATGGGCAATGGCTTTGGTGCCGAGCCCTTGTTTGTGGAGGGCAAAAATCTGGCGCACGATGGCGGCTTCGTCGGGGACCAGGACCAACCCGCCTTCCTTGTCCCGGCGATACCCGTAGGGCGCTTTGCCGCCGGCGAAGCCGCCTTGCTGGGCTTTGGCCTTGCGGCCCATCAACGTCCGTTCCTTAATCTCTTCGCGCTCCATGGCCGCCATGCTGGCGAAGATGCCGAACATCATTTGCCCGACCGGGCTTTCGGTCTCAATGGGTTCCGTGACCGATCGCAATGTTACCGCATACTGTTCGCGCAGGGTTTGCGCTGTGGTGACGGCATAGGCGAGGTGTCGGGCCAAGCGGTCAAATTTCCAGACGAGCAAAATCCCGAAGGCTCCCGCTTGGGCCAGTTCCAAGACATGCCCAAAACCGGGACGACTGGCCGGGTCTTTGGCCCCCGAGACCGCGGCATCTTCGATGATGTCCAGCAAGTGATAGCCTTGGGATTTGGCAAACGCTTCAATAGCTTCCCGCTGAGCGCCGAGACTGAGGCCGCCATCGCGTTGCTCTTCGGTGGAGACCCGGACATACCCTACGGCGACCTTAGCCGTTTCGGTGTGCCGTGCGGCGGCCTCTTTCCGGGCCTGCATCCGGCGACGGATGCGAGAATTGGTTGTTTTCATGCGGCATTCCGCCTTTTAAGTAATGTATTCTTTCAAGAATACATTACCAGAGAGCAGGGAAATCGGCAATGGTTGTAGAATAAGTTTTCGTCGGTTGTGAAATTATTTCCAAATTAACTCCAAGGAGGGGACCTATGACGCCAAGTGCTTGTCAGGGCAATCATGTATTTAGTGACCAGAGGGCCATTATAGATGTGAAATGGGAAGATGGACAATGGCATGAGATAACCATGTCGAGCTGCCAGTGTGGGGTTGAGACCAACCGTGAGGATCATCCGATCTTGCCCAAAGGTTTCGTTTCTCTTCCACAATTAGTACAGGATCTGATCCAAAAACTCGGACAAGAGTACCCTCCCTATTCTCTGGGAGACTTCACACCGTTATGGGTGCCCGATTCCTATAATCCGAACGTGGGCGTATTGGTGCTGGCTGTCTATGATGAAAATGGGCCCCCTCGACATACGTTAGTTGTGAGAAACCTGAATCAATCCCAACTCGATAACCCGACAGCTCCTGATGGTGAGCAACTTTATAACCATGTGAAAGAGTGGGCTTCGAATCAAGGCGGCCACTGGATAGTCTAAGAGAAAAAGAATTCTATCCTTACTCAAAACATGTGTGTTGAATACTCCCGTTCTGTCTTAAGGCACGGTGAAAGACATTATGGTTGTGATGGTTGATGTTGAAATCGACAATATCGACATTAATTATTTGGGCGTTATGGAGGTATTGAAATTTACAAGCCGGCATGGTTGAGCAGAGTATTGAGACTGTATACTACACCGTATAGGGTAAACGTATTCGGTTTTATGGAAGGTTGCGAAATGGAATGCTGGAGTCCCGTCTCTTTGGAGGAGAGGGACTCCAGTTGTGGGGGTTATAATAGCGTGGTCGCGACCATGTGGCCAACCCATGAGCCGATAATGGCCCCAATGGGACCGCCGATTGCTGTGCCCATAGCGGCTCCTACCGCCGCGCCGACAATATTTTTGGTTTTTTCCATGGATTTTACTGCCCCCTTTCCGAGGGATCTCGTCCCTTTTGGTATCACGGTAAACCCGTGTAATGAAAGCTTAGCATCTCAGAATTTTTGAATTGTTGCTCTCCAATGTAAGCTGTAAAATTGGTGAACGTCTCAAAACTCATCAACAAGACAGCAGCAGGTACGTGATGTACCATGAAGGCATAATGTACACCACTCAGGAATTGATCGACCTGGCAGGACAGCAGGGAATCAAAATAAATCGTCGTGTACTCAGTGATTGGGCGAAGCGAGAATTAATTGCTCATCCCCAACCACGTGGGCAAGGCCGTGGGCGAGGAATGCTTTATCAGTGGCCCTCTGACACGCTCGATCGGGTGACTATCATTGCACCCGTGATGAAGGGATTTCATAGTGAAGCCTTCGCCGTCATGGTGCTATGGTTTTACGGATTTGATTTACCTTTGAGTAAAGTACAGAATGCCATTCTATCTACCCGCGAGCTCTTTATCGCACTCGCTGTCTTGCGTGAGACTATGGTCACTGATATTGGCAAATCTGCCTCCGCTGAGGATCAGGCAGACTGGGTAAGTCGTCTAGCTGTTAAGATGGCTCCTCGTCATCAGGAAGCCGATAAACTCGAGGCTTTTTTTCATATATTTGTCATTGACCGTCCGGACGTAAATATTGTTTATGATATTTCTCGTTCTATCATGGAACAAGAGGCACGGGGACGCTATCCGACTCGGAAGGAAATTCGACGATTCTTAGACTTTTTTCGAAAAGATATTCCCATTAACCTCTTGTTGGATCAAGCAGCTGCAAAGTCTGAGGATGAATGGCTAAAAGCTCGCGATCAATGGATTCATATATTGCACCTTCTACGCAGGGTGTCACGGAAGTTGGAACTTAATCGTGCTGATTTTCGCTTGGTGGGATATCAATTCACCCTTATGATTGCCCCGCTGATATTTTTGGTTTTGCTCGTGGGGAACAATCCGCAAAAACGAAAATGGCTCGCGAGTATTCACAAAATATTGCGGACGTTTGACACGTTATTCCGGGAGGAGTCAGACGATGTGAACGTGATTCGGGCGTCTATTCTTCGCCGAGTGGAATATGAAGCCACGATCCCGTTAAGACGTCTTAAACTCCGAAAACTCCGATTGCCCCGGGCACCACGCTCCTCGTTGTAAGGAGTATTCTGCAGAAATGCTCCCGACATGGTGATACAAGCATCCTCAGAAGAAAAGAAGAAAAAGGATGGCCAGAGATTTAGATGAGAGATGTTTTAACGTGGGTGAGATAATGTTGAGCGTCTTGGAGATCGGCATCCGTCGGAATCCAGCCTTCATAGCGGGCTCGTCGGGAGAAATGTTCTAAGAGCAAATAGGCGCGGATAGCCGGTTTTTGGGAGACCCAAATTTGCCGTAAACGCTTTTTGCGGGTCTGGTGGTCGAAGGAGGCCGGATAAGATTTGTGCTGAAACTGATGTTCGACCCAATGAACAGCGGCGTAGAACAGCAGGGTCATCTGCCACTGTCGGCTGGTGTCCCCTAATTGAGGATCGCTGTGTAAGGTGGCTAAATGCTGGGCCAGTTGTTCATTGGCCGTGACTTGGGTGGCATGGGAGGCCCTCGTGCTCATACGGCGGTCGGCATATCCACTTTTTCCGCGTTGGCGGGGACCGTGTCGGGGGAATCGGTTAAATGAATAACGAGCCAAAAGTCGGGATCCGTGTCGATTTGCGCATCAAAGACCGCTTCTTCATACGGGCGGCTGAGGTCATGTAAGACGACCCAGACGTGCATGGTGGTGCCCACCATCATTCCATACACGCTATCGAGTACCGGTAATGACGCCAGAGCTTGGGCCAACCGATGTAACGCTAAATGCGCTTCCGTATCCGGTCGCATGGAAACACCTCCGGGAGAATACCACGACGCCTCATTCGGATTCCTTACGTCTCTTTTCACCATACCCATTCCCTCGATTTTTAAAAGATATGTGCGCCACGCACGATGTGCTTTTGTTTTACCATGAACGGGGTTCTGGTGTATAGAGGGCTTCCTCATCCAAATACTTTCACCGTTTACCGTATACTGTTGGCCGTTGACGGTATACGGTTTGGAATAAGACATCGCAACTCCGAATCGATCCCGAGGAAGATCATTAACGACGGTCGTCCGATTTTTGAACACCGACAGCAAAAAGTTTATTCTTCTTGCCGTTTCGCGACGGAGAGAGGGGGCAAACAACGTCCTCGGGGGTTATATATTTACAGGTTTCCTCGATCTCGGAACCGGAGGGTGATCAAGGGGTTGCGGGCTATCCTCATCGGTAGAACCTTACCTCATTTTATGAGAAGGTTCACCTCATTCTGCGAGAAGGCTAATCTCTTTTCATGAGACAGTTCACCTCTTTTGGCGAGAAAGTTGACCTCTTCCGACGGCCAAAGTGACCTTATTTAACCTAGCACTTAAGAACCATAGAACCATAGGAGGGGAGAAAAACCCAAACGGTTGGGGCATGCGCGATGACCCCGCTAATCGCTCGGATCAGCCCGGCTGTGGAGCCTCTCACCAATTTTCGGACGCGGTAGAAAAAGCCTTGGCGCAAGCGGGACGTTGCGCTGGACGGGAGCGTGAGCACCCTCGAAAAATTTGTGGTAGGGTCAAGAAAAAAGAAAGGGGGGAAAAGCGCATGTCACCAAGTGATAGAATTTTGGCAGGAATTTTGGGAGCAGTTCTGATTGTAATGGGGCATCAATTACTTGACCAAGCCACCAAAAATTAGCGTCTAGACCGTGTGTAGCACACGGTCTTTCTTCTGCCTGCGCAGTTTGGCCCGCTTGTGCTAAGGGAAACGTTTTGAAACAAGGAGAACCTCCCCCACCATTAAACCACAATGCAAGATTATGAATATCAGAGATATCCGGGGTCTCCTCCTGACCACCCTAACAGGGGTTCTTGCCATAGATTGCCACCGCACTTCGTGGGAAGCCCGAGCGGACTTTATCCGCGTCCCGATCGCACTTGACCCCCTCACCGCTCGCATGATCAATCAGCGACTTCGCTGACGCCCGGGCATCGTTCTGTAGGAGGATGGTGACGTCCTCAACGGGCCTCACAACGCTCCCTAGCTAGCGCTTTTTGGGCGTATTATGGTGCTCTTTGGGGGGATCTGCCTCCGCTAGGGGGAAGATCGTGCCCGTGCGGATGGGGTAGTGTCGGATTCCCCACGGCTATCCTCCACCTTTTCATGAGGGGAGTGAGCCCCCATTTTGCGGCGCTCCTTGACGTCGTTTTCCCCGCCATTTGTTGCGAGGGGGAGCGACAAATGGCGGGATTGGTCGTTTTCTATCGGGAGAGCTTGCATGAGCGTGTTGGATCGTTTACCGTTGACCGTAAACGGTCAACGGACAATCTCCTGGAATAGCATGAAACCCGCTTAGCCCCTCAACACACAGGACACGAAAATACCGCAAAGGGATAGCATCTCAAGCCACCCAGAGCCTTAACAAGCTACGGCGTGATCGCAACAAACGGCAAATCGTAAAGTGCGGGATTCTAAACGCATCGGCCAATCAACGAGAAAACGATGAGTCAATTTGCTGGTCAAACAAACGGGGGTCCAGCAGCCCATGCAAAAAATAAGCCTATATAATTACAAATTTCTGTGATGCCGGAAACACAGGATCCATAAGGGATTCCTGTTTTCTGGAAAAGTTTTACTGTGAGAATATAAGATGCGCAAACTAAGAATGTAAGCGACGCGACCTGAGAATATAAGGCGCGCAAAGCGAGAATATAAGCATCGCAAAGTGAGAATATAAGGCGCGCAAACGGAGAATATAACAAAGCCTATAACGCGGTAAAGTTCTTCAGAAGACGTGGTGAGAGAGACCCAAATTGATGAGTTATTAGATAACAAATACCCAAAAAAGTTAAACGGAATTTTATTGGTGTCCATGATAAGCCGGCTGGCGAATCAAACTCCATAAATCTTGCGGTTGGATCACGCGCTGGCCGTTGATGGGAACATCCGCACGGTTTTCGACTGTCGTGGCGTGTGCATTATTGAATACCTTTCATCAGAAAAATCTTCTTGAGAACTTGTGAACTTTTGTGGGTAAAAGTTAAATTGAAACGGGTCAAGTCCCAAAGGGTGGACGGGGAAATTAGAGGAAGGAGGTATATAATTGACCTATAAATCAAAAGGCCGAACTCCCAGCGTAGCAAGCGATGGGGAGTATTTGAGAAATTAAGTAGTTAACCTCTTTTCGTGAGAAAGCTCACCGCATTTTGCGAGAAAGTTCATCTCTTTTTGCGAGAAGGCTAATCTCTTTTCGTGAGACAGTTCACCTCTTTTGGCGCGCAAACTCACCTTATTTTTGATAGCCCGTTAGGACGTGCTTGTGACGACGGTGAACGTCTCCGTTCGATAAATCGAAGCCATGGGTAACCACCCCCAATAGCACCGTGCATTATTCCTGTGAGAACCTCCTAGAGGACTTATTTGAACGTTCGCGAGTAGGAGTTAAATCGAAACAGGTCAAATCCCGAAGGGTATACGGAAAATGAGAAAAAGGGGGTATATATTTTACAGATGCCGTCAACCGCGCCATAGCGCATGACAGCAACGTTTATTAAACATGGTAGAAAATCCCAACGGACTACATGTGGTTGGCAAACGCACTATACACCCTGTGCCAACGCACTTGACATAGCGGCTGATCGCACTTTAAGTGTCTTGGGAACGCACTATATGGGGTGAACCTCGCTATAGTGATTTCGCACGATCCTCATATTGGGACTGTGCGTGATAAGCGGCTCTACGGTTCCTCTCCCATAAATCGCGGCAAACAATTTGCGTCGAACCATCGTCGCTAGAGACGGTGTTACGGTGTTCGTGAATGACAGGCAACCACGATGCATCCGTGGCATTCCATATCGGGTCGGATCCTAGTAGTTTGCTATTAGCATGGTGGACCGTTGACCGTGGACGGTATACGGTCAACGGTTGACGTTCGGGACTGTTTGCCCCAACAATAACCCTCAAGAGGAGGGAAACCCGTGGGGCCTATTATTGCCGTGGTGAATCAAAAAGGGGGCGTGGGCAAAACTGCGACGGTGGCGAATCTGGCCTGGGGGTTCAGCATGGCCGGGCATTCCTGTTTAGCCGTGGATCTCGACCCCCAAGGCAGCTTAACGCTGTCCTTCGGCTTTGATCCCGATGCGCAGACGGGGCATACCATCTACGAGGCGATGGTGCTGCCGCCCGATCATCCCCAGCATCACCCGATGGATCCGTTACCGGTGGAGACCACGGGCTTATGGCTGGTTCCCGCCAATTTAGATTTGGCGGCGGCGGAATTGGATTTGAACGCACAGGCTGCGCGGGAGTTTGCATTGAAACGGGCGTTGCAATCGGTGTCCCTACCAGTGGATTTTGTGGTGATTGATTGCCCGCCCACCTTGGGCATTCTCACCATTAATGCCCTGGCCGCCGCGGATGCCGTGCTCATTCCGGTCGGTACCAATTACTTGAGTCTTCGGGGCTTGCAGTTGCTCTTACGGAGTATTCAGGGCGTCCGGGCGCAGATTAACCCCGCCTTAACGATTTTAGGTTTGGTGGGCACGATGTATGACCGGCGCATCGCGCATCATCACGATGTGATGCAACAATTGCGGCGGCTCTTTCCGCCGCAAGGTATTCGCGTGTTTGAGGCGGTAATTGCCCGATCCGTCCGCTTTGAAGAGGCGGCGATGACAGGAACGCCGGTCGTGGCCTATGCGCCGGGGATTCCCGGGGCGGTCGGCTATCAACAATTGGTCCAGGAGGTGCTCGCACTGTATGGCGTCTAAGAAACGTCCCACCCTCACTGAGGTCGGGGTCGACAAACTGTTTCGCATAACCGCACCGTCCCCGCCCCCCGCAGATAGCTCCCCCCTGGTGGGCGAGCGGGCTCCGGACGCGGCGGCGGAGGTGTTGACGTGGGAGGCAACACATCGCCGGCGCACGTTTTATTGCCCCAATACGCTCTGGGCGCAATTAGTGCAGTATTGCGACCAGCAGGGGCAAAGTCGGTCCGCGGTGATTACCCAAGCCTTGGAGGCTTTTTTCGCCGCGATGAACCATAAAGAGCTTGCGGAGAAGGATGGAGGAAAGCCGAGGGTCTAAACCGTTTACGGTGGACTGTCTACCGTAAACGGTAAACACCTTAAGCATCCTATGCTTACCGTATCGATAGGGATGACTCGGCACACAAGCACATGCATCTGAGAGCCAGACTTTCGTGGGGAGGAGTCGGGACGAGAGAAACAATCCAACCGCTAGACAAGCCATCTTCAAACCCGCTATCATGGTGAAAAGTATTTCGCAATGTGGAGTTACAGAAAGGCGGTGCTCGCAACACCGCCCCCCGGCTCCACGGCGGAGTCTCCGACCCAGACCCCAGCCGTCTCCGCGCCTAAGGATAGGCTAACACAGCCATTAATTCCGGACAAGCGGAGGAAAAAAGGCAAATTGTGGCAGTCTGGCGCGAGAACCGCGGCAGACTTTTTCGTGCGTTCAAAGAACAGAGAAAACGGCGCCATGCTCCCCAGCACCCGCCGTTTCTCGAAAGGATGAATTTATGCGCTACTTCCGTAAGTGGCCACCGAACGGCACCTCTCCGAAAGGAGCGAATCTGTGAGCATGACATTACCAGAACACGCCGCGTGGCGCAAGGGGGCCTATATTGAGACCCCGGACGTCCACGCAACGTTGCTCCATCCTTCCGCTGACGGATATCACGGACTCGTCACGCTCGCTCAGCGCATACATGGGCAGTGGCACGAGACCATTCTGAAACCGCTGGATTTGCCATGGGCGTTGCGAGAGATCGCGGGAACTCCGGATGCCTATCTCACGCAAAATCGGTTTAAGGGCGCACGACGTATCGCCCATCTCTGGCAGCTAGGGGCGCTCTGGACGGACTTAGACTACCACAAGATGTCACAATGGCAGGGGAAGTCTCCGGAGGAGATCTGGGAGCTCGCCAAGGATGTGCTCGAAGAGATTCACCTCCCGCGCCCGACGTTGGTGATTGCGACCGGACGAGGATTAGCATTGGTGTGGATCCACACGCCTATTCCACGTCCCGCGTTACCGCGATGGAATGCGTGCCAACGCCAGATTTATGCAGGGTTCAAGACGCTGGGAGCCGATCGGGCAGCCTTAGATGCAGCCCGGGTACTCCGCTTGATTGGTACAGAAAATGCTAAAAATGGTCAATTGGTGCGCGCATTGACGCCAACGGGGGACGTGTGGAACTTCGAGGCGCTCGCTGACGTTATTCTCCCGCTTCATCGCGGAGAACTTTCAGACCTGCGCGTACAACGAGCCCTCAGACACGCAGAAAGACCCCGTAAAGACGATAATTGGGCCAGTCAAAGGTTTTCTATTGCCTCGCTCTGGGAGGCTCGTCTGAGTGACCTCCAGACGCTCCTGGAACAACGGTGGTGGGGCGTCCTGCCTCCTGGACAACGAGACCTCTGGTTATTTCTAGCCGTGAACGCGATGAGCTGGCTGACCCCTCCCGAAGTGCTTATGCGGGAAGCGTGGGCGCTCGCCAAACAAGTCGGAGGATGGGATGAACGGGAGGCCGCCGCGCGGCTGCAGGCGATTTTTAAGCGGTCGCGGATGGCCGCCCAAGGGCAGGCCCTGGAATGGAACGGTAAGGCGGTTGATCCGCGCTATGCCTTCAAAACGCAAACCATTCTGGAATGGCTCAAGATCACGCCGGAGGAACAACGGCACATGCGAGTGCTCATTGGCCCCGAGGAAAAGCGACGCCGACATCGGGAGGCCGAAAGCCAACGTAAACGACAAAGCGGCGAGGTCAAGCAAACCCGGGCAGACTATGAGGCGCAGGCGCGGGCTCGACGGGTGCAAGCGACACAACTGCGGAACGCCGGCAAGAGCTATCGAGCGATTGCGGCAGCCCTGGGCTGTTCCGTCGGAGAGGCTTATCGCCTGCTGAATGGCTAGGTGTTCAGGGTCCGTGCTCTTGTATGGTGGCGTAGCCTGTTTTTTGGCTTGTGATTTTCAGAATACAGTATTTGTAACTAGAGTTGCTGGATACTTAAATTTTGAAACTAGCATTCTGGACAGTGTTTGTGTGCGTTATATATTTATCACTTAAGCAAGGGAACCTGAGAAAATAATGTGGGTTATGTGAGAATCTCGGAGGTGCTAACGAACAATGTAATGGTCGCAAACGGGGGTTATTTAGAGGATGTAGGCTTGTTTATTGCAATAACATCTGGCATTGAATTGAATAGGATAAGATTTCTAGTTATTAATTTGTGGGATGGATTGGGTGTGATTCTTAGTTATTTAGGACATGTAGAGGGTTTTTGATGGATGTTGCAGTACAGAGTGAGTTTACTGTATGAACGTCTGGTTTGGTGAAGCTTTGTGTTATTGCAAGCTGGTTCTAGAAGACCGAGGATAGACGGTTAGAATGTTGCGGTTTTTGACTATGAGGGCAATATGTTTGGTGACATAAAGTTTTGCGTGTCCCGGAACGTCCCGTACGTAATGCGCTTGGGCTGCAATCTTTTCGAGTCGCTTTTGGACTCTTGTCATGGAGAGATTTCCGGCAAAGCGTTCCGTAAATCGCTGAATGGCATGGGGGGTTGCGTTAAACATAGGGTAACCTCCTATTTTTTATTTATATTATAGTAGGATTAAAACTATTTCAACAGTTTTTTTTAATATTTTTTTAGTGTTGAAAAACTTTTTATCTTAGTGTATATTGGGTCTATGAAGTCACAGATGATTTTTTTAGACGCGTTAGCTGATATCTTTCAGGGGATTTATCTCAAAACACAGCCTGGTGACAAGGGGCAAATTGAGAGGGTTGTTCGGATTCACAATTTAATGGCGTTGGAATTACGTGGGGAATTTATCGAAGAAGAGTTGATTGCTGAGAAAATGGATCGGTTTCGTGTTCGGGAGGGACAGATTATCGTATCTCTCCGGGGCTTTCCGTTGAAAGCATCGGTGGTGGGTGCGGATACGGCGGGAGTTGTGGTGAATTCCAATTTTGCGGTGTTAACCTTGATAAAGGATGTTGATCCATTTTTTTTGGTAGGCTTGTTGCGATCGGTCTCTTTTAATCGAACTATTCGGTCTCATTTTTCCAGCAGTGGTGTTCCGTCTTTAAAGTTATCGCAGTTGAAGAAATTCGCGATTCCTTTGGTGTCGGATGAAGTTCAAAGACAGATGGGTATGGTATTTCGGGCCTTCGAGCGCTATCAGACTGCGATGGAGGTGTTATTGGCAGAGCGGGGGCAACAGGTTGAGTCCTATGTTGGGCAATTACTGCAAGGAGGGTTGTCATGAGTCCCGACTACGAGATTCGTGAGATGTTGGGGAGAGCAGAACAGTTGATGCTGCGTGAACCGGTTGAGTCTATTGTTCCGCGGTTATTGACGCTGATGGGGTTGAAGATGTTTACCGATTCGGCGGCGTGGTTGGCTGCACGAGGGTATCAGCTGTCGGATCCGGCTTATTGGGCGACGATTAAACAGGCGTCTCATTTAAATCGTGCAATCATGGATGCTCTTGAGGCTATCGCCCAAAAAAATCTCTCGTTACAGTGGTTGGCTTATGCTGATCCGGCTTGGTTTGCTCCCGAAGATGTTGTGGGGCAACTGATGCTCCTTATTGATACCGTAGACTTGACTGTTACGGAAGTTGGTGATTGGGTAACATTGGGTCGTCAAGTCACTATGGTGATGGATCGTAAATCGGCTCGATGGGGAGTGGGACGCCCAACTCCTTCGTGGGTGAATGAGCTGATCGCGGCATTTCTGGTTCAAGATATTCGATCAACGGGAAGCCTTTATGATCCGACGTGTGGAGTGGGTGGAACGCTAGTAGTGGTTGGATCGGGAAGCGGAGATCCCGAGACCCTTATGTGTTACGGCCAGGATGTGTCGTTCCATGCATTATACATGTGTACGTGGAATCTTCTACTGCATGGGATGACGCGCTTTCAATTGGCGCAGGGGGATGTGCTGACAGCCCCTCAGTTTGTCTCGGAAGATGGCCAGCGGGTCCAAGTTTTTGATTACGTGATAGCGGATCCGCCCTGGGGGCTGATGCGAGAGGTCGAGTGGGGGCCGGATCCTTATCAACGGTTCCGGTACGGTCCCTTGAAAGGGCGTCGAGCCGATTACGGGTTTTTACAGCACGTGCTAGCCAGCCTCCAAAAATCCGGTATGGGTCTGGTCTTGATGCCGCCGGGAGTCTTATTTCGCTCCGGCTATGAACAGGAGATTCGGCGTAATGTGATCCAGGCCGATGTACTGGATGCTATTGTGATGCTGCCGGGAGGATCATTAACTCTCACCGGCTTGCCCGTGGCGTTGCTAATCTTTCGTCCGCAAAAACCCGTTGAACGTCGGCAACGCATTCGTATGGTGGATGCGTCCGTTGTGACTCCGGAACGCCGGCGAGGATTAGATGAGAGTGTGGTGGCGCGAATTGTTCAGGCGATACGTCAGCAAGAATCGGTTCCTGGGTTTGCCCGAACCGTATCCGTTGGAGAGATTGCGGCCCATGACTTTCGTCTGGTACCTGGCGAATATGTGGTGGACCCTGTTGAGATCGTGTCACCGCAGGAGATGACGCGACGTGTCCACCAGGCTGAAGAGGTGTATACAGAAGCTCAGCGAATCCTTACACAAGAACTACGGCAGTTGGACGAACTCTTCCGTACAACGACATAATGTACTGTGGATGGTGCGGAAGGGGAGCTGGTCATCGGGGAAAGGATTGTTATAGGACGATGAATAAAAAGACTTTGTCCGAACAAGAAATTCGTACCCAATTTATTACACCGGCTATTCAACAAGCCGGGTGGTCCCCAGAGCAAATTCGAGAAGAGTGGACCTTTACGCAGGGGCGGTTAATCATTCGCGGCAAGGTGGCTATGCGGGGCAAACCAAAACGGGCCGATTATGTGTTGCATTATCGGCCCAATCTCCCTTTGGCTATCGTGGAAGCGAAAGATAACACGCATGAAGTCGGGGCGGGGATGCAGCAGGCATTAGAGTATGCAGAAATATTAGATATCCCGTTTGTTTTTTCGTCTAATGGCGATGGTTTTATCTTTCATGATCGGACGGGACAGTCTTCTGTACGGGAGCGCTGGTTGGCATTGACGGAGTTTCCGTCGCCGAAAGAATTGTGGACGCGTTATCGGGCTGCACGGGGATGGACGGCGACGGTCGAATCGGCGGTGCTACAGCCCTATGGGGGGACGAAGGAGCCTCGGTACTATCAACGGGTGGCGGTCAACCGGGCTGTCGAGGCCATTGCTCGGGGGCAAAAACGGGTGCTGCTGGTTATGGCGACGGGAACAGGGAAGACGCAAACTGCTTTTCAGATTATCTGGAGGCTGCGACAAAGTGGGTTGGTGCATCGGGTATTGTTTTTAGCCGATCGCAATGTCTTGGTGGATCAAACCATGGTCAATGATTTTCGACCGTTTCAAGGGGTGATGGCCAAACTGAACACGGGGACCGGTACGATTGCTCGCGAGACGATGGCGGAAAGGGAACGACGCGTCGATACCGCCTATGAGGTGTATTTGGCCCTCTATCAATCGCTTACGGGTCCCGAAGACCGTCAGAAAGTCTATCGGGAATTGTCACCGGGATTTTTTGATCTGGTAATAATCGATGAGTGTCATCGGGGTAGCGCCGCTGAAGATTCGGCGTGGCGAGAAATTCTTGAGTACTTTACGGAAGCGACGCAGATTGGATTGACCGCAACCCCGAAGGAAACCGAATATGTCTCGAATATCCAATATTTCGGCGATCCCGTGTACACGTATTCGTTGAAGCAAGGGATAGACGACGGGTTTTTAGCTCCCTATAAAGTGGTCCGCGTCCATTTGGATGTGGATATTGAGGGCTATCAGCCTCGTGCGGGTGAACATGATTTAGCGGGGCAAGAGATTGCAGAACGTCTTTATACCCAACGGGATTTCGATCGCACGCTCGTCATTGACAAGCGGACCGAGCGCGTGGCGGCAACCATCACGCAATATTTAAAAGACAGCGGCGATCGGTTTCAAAAGACTATCATCTTCTGCGTGGATACGGATCATGCCGAACGGATGCGGCGGGCTCTGGTCAATCTGAATCAAGACCTCATCAATCAGTACCCGCACTATATCATGCGGATCACCGGGGATGATCCCGACGGACAAAAACAGCTGGATGCGTTTATTGATCCAGAGTCGCTGACACCAGTCCTAGTTACCACCTCTCGCCTGCTTTCAACAGGCGTCGATGTGCAAACCTGTCGTCTCATCGTGCTGGATCGCGAAGTCGGGAGCATGACGGAATTTAAACAAATTATCGGTCGCGGTACACGAATTCATGAGTCGAGCAGTAAGTTCTACTTTACCATTATGGATTTTCGCGGTGCAACGAATCACTTTTTTGATCCGGATTTTGACGGGCCACCAATTCAGGTTTACGAACCCCATGGGGAAGATCCGGTGATACCGCCGGATGAAGATTATGGGGAATTTGAAGACGATTCATCAACAGACACCGGACAGACACGCTATCATATCTGCGGTGGTCCGGTGGACGTAGTTCTGGAGCAAGTCCGTTACTTGGACAATCAAGGGAATTTGGTGACGGAGAGTCTCCGGGATTATTCCCGGAGGACGTTATTGAAAGAGTTTGGGAGTCTTGATCGGTTTTTACAGCGCTGGAACGCTGCAGCGCGCAAACAAGCCGTGTTAGACGAAATTGTGGAAGCGGGTTTACCATTGGACCAGGTTGCGGAAGTCATTGGAAAAGGCCTGGATCCTTTCGATTTGGTGTGTCATTTGGCCTTTGGCATGCCACCCGTGACGCGCCATGAACGGGCCCAACGGGCGCGTCAGGCAGCCATCCTGACACAATATGGCCCTCAAGCACGAGCGGTGCTGGAAGCGTTATTGCAGAAATATGAAGACGATGGCTTAATTGATTTTACGGATCCAGCGGTCTTACGCATTAAGCCGTTTGCCCAGATGGGGACACCCGTAGGATTGGTCAAATCATTTGGTGGGCGAGATGCTTTTGAAAAGGCGGTTCAGGCATTACAAAAGGCACTTTATGCGGAGGTTGGATAACGCTCGATGAATGTACGTAACACCGTCAAGGTGATTCAAGATATTATGCGGAAGGATGTGGGAGTCGATGGCGATGCGCAGCGGCTGGCGCAGTTAGCCTGGCTCTTTTTCCTAAAAATTATCGATGACCAGGATCAGGAACTCGAACTCCTACAGGACGACTATGTGTCTCCGATTCCCCCTCACCTACAATGGCGGGCCTGGGCGGCGGATCCGGAAGGATTGACAGGAGATGCGCTTCTGAACTTTGTCAATAATGAGCTTTTTCCGGCGTTAAAGGCGCTGCCGGCCGATACCGGACGGTCGCGGATGGTGCGGGATGTCTTTGAAGACACTTACAATTACATGAAATCCGGTCAGTTGTTGCGGCAAGTGATTAATAAAATTCAAACGATCGACTTTAATAATTTTACCGAACGGCAAGATTTTGGGGTGATTTACGAGCAACTGCTGAATGAGTTGCAGAGTGCTGGAAACGCCGGTGAGTACTATACACCTCGGGCTGTGACGGAATTTATGGCCAATCGCATGGATCCGAAACCCGGCGAAATCGTGCTGGATTTTGCGTGTGGGACGGGTGGCTTCTTGACCTCCGCCATGCGACATATGCGCGACCGCTACGTGAAGACGCCCGAGGACGAACGGATGATGCAACAGAGCTTGCGGGCGGTGGAAAAGAAGCCGCTGCCGTATTTGCTATGTGTGACCAATATGCTGTTGCACAATATCGACGACCCGTCGTTTGTGCAACACGACAATACCTTGGCCCGTCCCTACATCAGTTGGGAGGCAACCGATCGCGTCGACATTATTCTTACCAATCCACCTTTTGGCGGCAATGAAGAAGACGGCATTGAAAGCAACTTTCCGCAGCAATTCCGCACTAAAGAAACGGCGGATCTGTTTTTGGCCTTGTTGGTTCGGCTATTAAAATCCGGAGGGCGGGCCGCCATTGTGTTGCCGGATGGGTTTCTCTTTGGTGAAGGGGTCAAAACGCGTCTTAAAGAGCATTTGCTGACCGAGTGCAACGTGCACACGATTGTGCGACTGCCGAACAGTGTGTTCAAACCGTATGCGTCAATCGGCACGAACCTGTTGTTTTTGGAAAAAGGCCCGCCGACGCAAGAAATTTGGTTTTACGAGCATCGTGTGCCCGAAGGGCAAAAGGCGTACTCGATGACTAAACCGATTCGTTTTGAGCATTTTCAGCCCTGTCTGGATTGGTGGGATCACCGAGAAGAGACCCCAGAGGCCTGGAAAGTCACGATTGACGAGGTCAAAGCACGCAACTATAACTTAGACTTTAAGAATCCTCATAGGGTCGACGAAGATTTAGGAGATCCGCAAGAATTGCTGGCCTCCTTTCAGGATCAAGAAGCGCGTGCCCGTCAAGTGCGTGAACAGCTGAAGGCTTTGCTGAAGGAGGCGTTGTTGCGTTGAATGCGGACCTTTTAATCGCTCAGTTCGATCGGATTGCGGAAGCGCCGGATGCCGTTCCGCGATTACGTCGGTTTATCTTGGACTTGGCGGTGCGGGGGCGATTGGTGGAACAGGATCCTACGGACGGGAGAACTTATCCACGATTACCAACTGGGGAAAATACTATGGAGGGACCCTATGAGTTGCCCTTGACATGGCAATGGTACACTATTGGCGATATTACCGCGAATCATGGACAAAAAGTTCCGGATAGAGATTTTACATATATCGATGTGAGTGCCATTGATTCTGCTCGCGGGGTGGTAGAAAACCCGCAAATTCTTAAACCGAATGAGGCTCCTTCTCGAGCTCGGCGAATTGTTCAGTCCGGGGACGTTATTTATGCTACGGTGCGACCGTATTTGCTGAACGTAGCGGTGATAGACCGTGATTATAATCCGCCAGCGATTGCGAGTACGGCGTTCGTGGTGCTAAGTGGAATAGGGTTTACATTGCCTCGATTTTTGTGGTTGGTTTTAAGGAGCCCATATTTTGTGAAATTGGTAGAAGAACAGATGCGAGGGCAGGCCTATCCGGCAATTAATGATCGAGCATTTAAGAATTTACCTATTCCTTTGCCTCCGTTGCAAGAACAACACCGCATCGTGGCCAAGGTCGACGAACTAATGGCCGTTTGCGACGAACTCGAAGCACGTCAACAGGAACGGGAAACCCAACGAGACCGGACGGTGATGGCTGTTTTACACACGCTGGTCGAGAAGGAACAGAAGGATCGAGCATTTGTGGACACGGTGCACTTTTATCTACGCAACTTTGCCGACTTGACAGTGCGGCGGGAGCATGTGCAACAATTGCGCCGGACGATTTTGGATTTGGCGGTGCGGGGGAAGTTGGTGGAAAACGATGTGATACCATTTCAAGCAGAGAATTCATTTTCTGGAGAGCTCCCATATGTCCTTCCAGATTCATGGCGATGGGTTACGTTAGGCGATGTTGGAGATTGGGGTGCTGGAACTACCCCTCCACGTTCTGAATCATCCTACTATGGTGGCGGCATTACATGGCTGAAGAGTGGGGAGCTCAATGACACTATTGGTTTAACAGGATCTGAAGAGACCGTTACTCAATTAGCTATAGACCGTCTATCGTTTCGCCTGAACAAGCCAGGGGATCTTTTACTTGCAATGTATGGGGCAACTATAGGTAAATTAGCTATTTTAGGTGAGTTCGCCGTTACAAATCAGGCAGTTTGCGGTTGCACACCTTATGAAGGTATATCGACTCGATACCTTTTTATTTATCTTTTGTCACAACGAAATCGTTTGCGTGGTAAAAGTGAAGGCGGGGCACAGCCCAATATCTCTAAAACAAAGATTCTTAAATATCCGTGCCCGCTTCCTCCTCTATCTGAACAACACCGCATCGTGGCCAAGGTCGACGAACTAATGGCTGTCTGTGATGCACTGGAACAACAGCTGATCATGCAAGAGCAAGATCAACAACGGTTTATGGAAGCCGCTTTACGTGAGGCGATGGCACCAGCAGAGCAATATATGCTAGGATAAATGATGATGATAAACTATTCACTACACTAGGATATCACTGCGAATATGTGATTGGACAACAGTATCCAAGGCTACGGTGCAAACCGAACGGGAATTAGTGGCGGCGCTCTATGCTCAAGGCCTGCCGCGGGGGGAACGGTCTCATTTACCGGATGGTGTGTTATGCATGGATAATCGGGTCGTGGCGTTAGAAGTAGAACTTACGGGGAAAAGTGCAACACGTTTGCAGTCGATCTTTCGGCAATACGCGCCCGCCATCGGGAATATACCGAAGTCTGGTATTATGCGGCTCCGTCGGTCTTTCGTCGCCTTACTCAAGCGGCTTATGACTTATCGTTTGTGCAGGTGTTTCCGTTTCCTCTTACAGCTGACTCGTTTGAAATGTCATAATCCTGATCGACTTCCAATTCGGTGAGATTAACTGAACAACGGTCATCAACATGAAAGGTTATACTGGGCCAACGGGATGGCTGCGAGCGGTACGTTAGCCAGGGACCCCACGATATCCTGCCTCCCGAAAAACTGCAGCTGGCCACCAGGAATTTGTGCCATGAGTACGATCGATATTAAGCCGAATACACGGTGCCCAAAACTTTGCATTTGGCTCCGTGCCTGAGTATTGTTAAGGACATGCGGCTGTACTACAACGATTCCAAATGTTACCCCTTGCTCGGTAATCTTGGCCCCTTGAAATTTTATCAAGCCAACACCTCCTTCATTCGATACAACATATCGAACACTAGCTCTAGACTTCAGACCACCCGATTCCATCTTTAACAAGCCGAGCAAAGGCGCCGACCGTTCTAGCGGCATTTGCTAGTGATGGATGTTCTCGCTCACGTTGAACATCCGTAAAAAACCGTTCCAAGTCTTCCCCGGTGAATACCACCAGTGCTGCCAGTGCTAAAACACCAAGAATCAATGAAAACGGCGATGAGTTTGACTTCACAGGTGAAACCTCCTTTTTGCATTTGATATAGGATACAATGCTATTTTCTTTGTGTCAATAATAAAAACTAATTTAGAATTATTATGTATGATATGCAAACATGTTTGTCTTGTTGACTTCTTCCTTCATTCTAAGTCACAATTAGATACAAAGGGGGGCCAAAAATGGACTGGATGTATCCGCGTATCGGGCATCGAATCCGGGAATTGCGAGAATCTCACGGCCTTACGCAGGGTCAATTAGCAGAACAAGTCAATCTCACCCGAACTTCGATCGTAAACATTGAGCAAGGACGTCAAAAAGTTATGATCCACACTCTTTATCAATTAGCGATGGTTTTTAACGTTCCTGTAGCTGACTTGCTTCCAGCCTTTGATGAATCTTCGCCGCTTGTTCAAGTGAAAACTGGCGTCCTTCAGAAGGATGAATTAGCCTTTTTTGAACGAACGGTAGGCCAACGCTTACAAAGAAGGGAAAATACATGAAATCCCACGCTATTACGGTTGCGGTCAAAGCACTGATTGAAGACTTTCAGCTGCCTATAGATGTAGAGAAAATCGCCAAAGAGAAACTGAACATTGAGATTCTTAAGACACACTTTGTCGAAAATCTGGATTTGTCTGGAATGCTGGTACGCAATGGAGATCAAGTGTTCATGGCCATTAATTCCGCTCAATCGAAACCTCGGCAGCGGTTTACCATCGCTCATGAAATCGGCCACTATTTGTTGGACGAGGTCAAGCCTATATGGGTCGACAAGAATATTCGGCCCGTCCATGTGAGTTTTCGCAAAGGGGCTGGCGGAACGCCATCTGCTTACCAACTCGCTGAAGTTCGTGCGAACCGCTTTGCTGCGGAATTATTGATGCCCGCAGACAGGGTCGCTCAAGAGTTCGCTGACCTTGACAAACATGGTATCGACTGGTCGGACGACGAGCCCATCCGAAAACTCGCCACGCGCTTCGGTACCAGTATCCAAGCAATGACGATCCGGCTCCTGGAACTGGCTCTACTGAGCCCTGCGTTTCTTGATTAGTTTCGTTTTTCGATGGAACGGAGCGACAGGAATTCGAGTATATCAATCACATAGGCACCAAGGGAAGTCGGATCGGGTCAGGCAATACCAGATGTGATCGCCTAAGATGCCGGTCTTGTTAGCAAGCACTGTAAATGAGCGGCTGACGCTTGTCTGTCCTTTCTTAGTGCCGGTTTCGAGTCATGAGGCGCCATTTGAACCACGGTGGCTAGCTCTCCTACGTTGCGTAAAATTTTGGGCGGATTTTTGGGCAAATCGAGCGATATCGTCAATGTGAGGACGAGCAGTGTCACTGGCTATTTGTTGCAACGACAAAAATGCCAACACTACTGCATACCAGAGTATGCTAGTCGTGCCCGAGTTCGACGCCATCGGCAATAGCGGCGATTAAAATGAAAGTCCGCTATAGTTGATAGCGAGCAAGTAACTGCTAAACGATTGTTAGAAGCGGTATTGGATCAGGTGTTGAGGGACCTTAGTATAGAGCTGGTGAGAAGTTAGTTTCAGGTATCCGACTTGCTAATTGCGGTGTCTTTGGGATTCAGCGGCCAATCGACTGTTCGATTGTGACGATAAAGAAATTAGCTGATAGGCAGTTTCTCGCGAGCTTTACTGGTAGCGGATTTGTGCATGTAAGGGGTAGACGCCCTGTATGCCATACACGGGCGGCGTTAGCGAAATTTTACCCAATCCATTTTGTGGCTTGTTCAAGCACGTCTTGAACAGATGCTCCAGTAAACATATTGAACGGCAATGCTTGTGGCATACTGACAGTTGAGGGGATTGGTGCACACATGCCATAAAATGGGGAGGATTCTGTATAACTGATGACATAAGGCTTTCCTTGGGTGTTCATTGTAACGATTGTCTTCGTGAATTGTGGGAAGTTCACGGGTTGAGCCTCCTTAGATAATGTCTACTAAACAGCTAGATTAAAATACGTTAGAGTGATCCATACAAGTCGAGAGCCAACCCGGCGATATTCTGTCGCCGGGTTGGATTCTTGTGTCTAGAAGGTTTGATATTTGATAGGAACGGTCGACTGCCCAACGTTATTTTTAATGGGCGTGTACGCCGTGCAATAAAATTCACAATGCTTTTCCTGCTGAACAAATAGCCACCCGACTTGCTCATCGAACTGAGAGGCTTGTCCTAGAGGATAGTGCTTACCGTCAGCAGCGAAGATATGGCAATCACGAAGTTGCTGATTATCTGCAGGGGCTTGAGCCACTAAGACGGTTCCGTCGGTAAAGACAAAGGTGCAATTTGCTTGAGGGAAGTCAAATTGAGGAATCCCATCCATATAGAAATGGGGATCGCCTTGAATTTGATACGTATGGGAGCAATCCCCTGTCTTCGATTTGATTATAAGGTTACCTGGTGGTGACCATTCAAAACGCCAATGATCGGTTTCGATGGTGTTCTGATCAATTCGGTGTGATGCCATGAAGTTAGACCCCCGTAGCGGACTGGTTGAAAGTGCCGCCGTAGTATTTTGCTATAGACATCCACGAGGGCCGCCGATAAAATGAAGGACGATCATCATATTTTTATGGCGACCACCCCCTCGTGCCAGCGAGGGGGTTTTTTCGTAGATTCAACCACTGGATATTATAACCAATTCGGTATTGGTTTGTCAATAAATTTTGCTAAAGAATGCGGTTTTTTTTCGTATAGTTTTAATATATTATTTTGTTAATTTAATTTAAAATGTATAGTTAGGAGGGTTAAAAATGACGATAAAATGGGATGAAGTACAAGAAAAATATCGTAGAGATTATCGCCAATGGAGATCTGATCTTATACGGAAAGAAGCTGGGTTCTTCGCATTGTATCAAGATTTTCTTCCTCTGATTAAAGAACTCTCGGCTCCGGCCCTGCGGGTATACTTATATATCGGCATGCATTCCAATAATTGGACTGGCGAATCGTGGCATAGTCTCTCAACCATAGCCAAAATTCTTCAAATGGATCCTCGGACGGTGCGGCGTGCATTGCAAGAATTGGTAGAACGCAATTTAGTGGCTCGGGTGCAGAAAACCCCGCGAGGTCGTACTTTTACATACCTTCGTCCGCTCCCCCGGACCCGGCCTCTTGCGGGAAAGGAACTTGAGGAAGCTGCCGAAGCACTTTTGGTATCCCGCGGATATTCAGTAATCGAAAGGGGGGTTCTTACCTCTGGTAAGCGACGAGTAGATTTTATAGTTGAAGATGCATCAGGAAAACAATGGCTTGTGGAAATTAAGCGTCGCATTACTTTGGATTTTTTAATGACGTGGTCTATTATGGCGCGCCGATTAGAGAAAGGACTAATTTTAATTGCGTCGGATCTTTGGCCGGACGATGTTCAGTCCGCTGCC